>NZ_JBMULM010000005.1:0-184803 GCF_049537595.1 Fictibacillus nanhaiensis | reverse complement strand
ACTTTCAAAAAGAAGAAATGCTTCTTCTCTTATTATCCGGTATTAGCCCCGGTTTCCCGGAGTTATCCCCGTCTTACAGGCAGATTACCCACGTGTTACTCACCCGTCCGCCGCTAAATCAGAGGAGCAAGCTCCTCATCATTCGCTCGACTTGCATGTATTAGGCACGCCGCCAGCGTTCATCCTGAGCCAGGATCAAACTCTCCATAAAAGTGTTTGTCTTGCTCGGTTTTAAAACTGATGGAATTAATTCTTAATTCCTTACCTATTTCTTTTGTTCAGTTTTCAAAGAACTGTGTGTTTCGTGCGCCGTTTTGTTTTGGCGACTTTAATAATATACCACACTGAAGCGCTAGAGTCAATAGCTTTTTAAAACTTTTTCAAAAACATTTCATTGTGAAACATTTCATCGCGCTAACAGTTTGTAATGTGCTGTTTCTAAGACAGCTTGATTAGTTTACCACGGTTACCAACCCGTGGCAATACCTAAATTAAAAAAACTTCTATCCTAGGATAGAAGCTCTTCTATAAATAAATCGTTGCGGTTTTTAAGTGCGATGATATCACCGCTAGCTTCTAACTTGATCATCGGTCGTGTCGGTTGGCTTTCTTCTATAAATACGATATCACCGATATCATAGTTTGTAAGTCTAACCCGGCTGCCCACTGATAAAGTAGAAAGTCCGGCTAACATCGCCTGCATCACCTGATGATCAAATTTTCCAAACTGATCTTTCATCATCATCTCTAGCACCTTGAACGGAGATTGCTTGCTTCGGTAAGGTCGCTCAGCGGTCATGGCTAAGTAAACATCAGCTACTGCTAATACTTTACTGAATGGATGAAGCTTATTTCCTTTTACTTTTAGAGGATAACCTGATCCATCTGTTCGTTCGTGATGTTGAAGAACACCGAGAAGGACACCTTCTTTAATAGAGGGGATCTTTTTCAGCATGTTGTAGCCTTGAATCGTGTGTTTCTTCACTTCATCAAATTCAGCTGTCGTTAATGACCCGCTCTTCTTTAGTAATGTAGGCTGTATTTTTGCCATACCGCAATCGGACAGCACTCCCGCTAGACCAATCTGTATGCAGTCTCCGCTAGAGAAGTTTAACTTTTTAGCTAAGAACGTACTTAGGATGCCTACAGCGATTGAATGGTGGTACATATAATCAGCACTCGTAGCGTAGTGATGCAGCAATAAGATCTCTTTCGGTACACTCGATCCTTTCTCTAATACAGGTAGAACACTTTGTCGGACTTCGAACATATCGACAGGACTGCCAGATTGCCAGTTTGTAAACAATTGTTTATAACGTTTTACCGTTTGCATGTACAGGGCTGGAAAAGAAAGCTCTTCTTTTTCAGGCGTTTGAGTATGTATTTGTTCTTCAGGTATCCTCGCTTCACTTCTATTAGTCAGTTGGTCTTTTACTTGACGTGTTGTGTTCACACCAGATGCTGATTCATTCAAAACATCTATCTCATCGATCTGAAAACGAGTAAGTACGCGCAGATGCTCAGTATTTAATCTCGTGTTTTTATTGACGATCGGCTGATTAGTCATCGAGAAGACATCCTGAACCAGCATCTGCCCAGCCTTAGCTTGACTCGTTTTTATCTTCATACAAAAAAGCTCCTTTTATTTGGAAGGTCATAATTTTATTTTACATATAAAAAAGAGGAAAATGTAGATACATTTTCCTCTTTTTAGAAATTACTCGTTATTCTCTTCGTTTGTATCTGTTTCTGGAGCTGTCGTTTCTTCAGCAGGTGCTATACCTTCTTCACCTTCTGTAATGATTGGATTACCTTCCTCATCCAGCAACTCATCCGTTTCTTCTTCACGTTCTACAACAGCTACTGTTGCTACGTGATTCGTATCATTCATGGTCATCAATCTGACACCTTGAGTGTTTCGTCCCATTTGGGAGATGCCTGAGATGTTCATACGAATGATGATTCCTTTTGCTGTAATGATCATGAGGTCTTCTTCATCCGTTACGGTCTTAAGCGTAACAACCGGACCGTTCTTTTCCGTGATGTTTACGGTTTTGATCCCTTTACCACCGCGTGATTGAAGACGATATTCACTCATAGGTGTACGTTTTCCGTAACCACGGTCAGTAACGATCAAGATATCTTGTGTCTCATCTAAGACTTCCATACCTACAACCGCATCGTCATCGCCAAGAGTAATGGCTTTAACGCCTGTTGCTGTTCTACCCATCGATCGAACGTCAGTCTCTTGATAACGGATCGACATTCCTTGCTTCGTTCCGACGATGATATCTTTTGTTCCATCTGTTAAACGAACACCCATCAACTCATCTTCTTCACGAAGGTTGATCGCGAAAAGACCACCTTTACGGATGTTGCTATAAGCTGATAACGGAGAACGTTTTGTGATTCCCTGTTTCGTCATGAAGTTCAGGTAGATCTCATCACTTTCCATGTCTTCTACAGGAATGACAGCAGAGATCGTTTCACCTTGCTCAATCTGCAGCAAGTTGATGATCGGAATACCTTTTGCTGTTCTTCCGTATTCAGGAATCTCGTAGCCTTTTAGCCTATAAGCCTTCCCTTTATTCGTGAAGAACAAGATATAGTTGTGTGTATTAGTCGTAAACAGCTGTTCAACAAAGTCATCCTCACTCGTGCCCATTCCTTGGATTCCTTTACCACCACGGCGCTGTGAACGGTAAGTAGAGATCGGAAGGCGCTTGATGTAGCCTTTGTTCGTTAATGTAATAACGATGTTTGAACGAGGAATCAGATCTTCGTCTTCAATACTATTAAATCCTACAGAGATGATCGTACGTCTAGGGTTGTCGTACTTTTCTTTGATCTCGATAAGCTCTGTACGAATAATCTCAAGAATTCTTTGTTCATCTGCAAGAATCGCTCTCAATTCTGTAATTAAAGCAACAAGATCGTTGTATTCGTTCTCGATTTTGTCTCGCTCTAAACCTGTTAATCGCTGTAATCTCATATCTAAGATCGCTTGAGATTGCTCGTAGCTTAGTTCAAACTTTTCCATTAAGCCTTCACGCGCAAGATCCGTTGTTCTTGATCCACGGATGAGTGCAATAACTTCATCCAGATGATCTAGTGCGATACGAAGACCTTCAAGGATATGAGCTCTTGCTTCTGCTTTTTTAAGGTCAAATTCCGTACGGCGACGGATGATGACTTGCTGATGCTTCAGATAATGATACAAACATTCTTTGATGTTAAGAACTTTTGGATGTCCATCAACAAGTGCAAGCATGTTAATACCAAAGCTTGTCTGTAGAGCTGTCTGTTTATATAAATTATTTAAAATAACATTGGCATTCGCATCACGGCGTATCTCCATGACGATACGCATACCGTTACGGTCAGATTCATCACGAAGATCCGTGATACCCTCGATCTTTTTATCACGAACGAGCTCAGCGATCTTTTCGATCAAACGTGCTTTGTTAACTTGATAAGGAAGTTCCGTTACGATAATCGCTTGTTTTCCGCTAGGCATCTCTTCGATTTCTGCTTTTGCGCGGATAATGATGGAGCCTCTTCCAGTTGTGTAAGCTTTGCGAATTCCTTCACGTCCTAGAATTTCACCTGCCGTTGGAAAGTCTGGGCCTGGAATGATTTCCATCAGTTCAGGAATCGTGATATCCGGATTTTCACTCACTGCTAGAATACCGTCGATCACTTCACCTAATTGATGCGGCGGAATGTTCGTCGCCATACCAACCGCGATCCCCGCAGCACCGTTAACGAGCAAGTTCGGGAAGCGAGCAGGTAATACAACCGGTTCTTGTTCAGATCCATCATAGTTATCTTTGTAACCGATCGTGTCTTTGTTGATGTCACGCACCATTTCCATGGCGATCTTAGACATACGAGCTTCTGTGTAACGCATCGCTGCCGCTGCATCGCCATCGACCGAACCAAAGTTACCATGACCGTCGATCAGCATGTGGCGGAAGTTGAAATCCTGTGCCATACGAACCATCGTGTCGTATACAGCAGAGTCACCGTGTGGGTGATACTTACCGATTACTTCCCCAACGATACGAGCAGATTTTTTGTATGCTTTATCAGCCGTCATACCAAGGTCGTTCATCGCATAAAGAATACGTCTGTGAACAGGCTTTAGTCCGTCACGCACATCTGGCAAAGCTCGGCTGACAATAACACTCATGGCATAATCCATGAATGATGCTTTCATTTCCGTACTAATATTAATTTCTTTAATCCGGGAACGTTCCATTTCAGACATTCATTCTACCTCCATAACCCTTTAGAACAGGTTTTTAAAGCCCCCTCGTTCGGCGCTTAAACGCACCGAAACTGGACCTTGTCCAGCTTCAGTATCTTTTATGTTCAGCTTTTGCGGCGTTAACCGCTAAGCATTTCATATGATTATTTACTTTAAAGTAACTGCTTACCGCAGGCGTGCCTTGCTTAGATATCTAAGTTCGTCACATATTGTGCGTTTTCTTGGATAAAGTCACGGCGCGGTTCAACTTTGTCGCCCATTAAGATATCGAACGTTTCATCCGCTGCCATCGCATCTTTCATTTCAACCTGTAGTAATGTACGAGTCTCAGGATCCATTGTCGTTTCCCATAACTGAGATGGGTTCATCTCTCCTAGACCCTTATAACGCTGAAGCTGTGGCTTAGGAACTTGCGGAAGTTCAGCCAATAATTTTTCAAGCTCTTTATCGTTATAGGCATACTCGATACGCTTACCTTGCTGTATTTTGTAAAGTGGTGGCTGTGCGATATAGATATAGCCGTGCTCAATGATCGGACGCATATATCTGAAAAAGAACGTTAGAAGCAACGTACGGATATGTGCACCATCGACATCGGCATCAGTCATGATGATGATCTTATGATAACGAGCTTTCGTAATATCGAACTCATCACCGATTCCTGTTCCTAAAGCTGTGATGATCGCACGAACCTCGTTATTTGAAAGGATTTTGTCGAGTCGTGCTTTTTCAACGTTGATGATCTTACCGCGAAGTGGCAAGATCGCTTGGAAATGACGGTCACGTCCTTGCTTAGCCGATCCACCGGCAGAGTCACCCTCAACCACATAGATCTCTGAGATGCTTGCATCTTTTGAAGAACAGTCTGCCAGTTTACCAGGCAATGACGATACTTCTAACGCACTCTTACGTCGTGTTAGTTCACGTGCTTTTTTAGCAGCAACACGCGCACGCAGTGCCATCATTCCTTTTTCAACAATTGATTTCGCAACGACCGGATTCTCTAGCATGAAAGATGAAAACGTCTCTGAGAAGATGGACTCTGTGATCTGTCTTGCTTCAGAGTTGCCGAGCTTCGTTTTCGTTTGCCCTTCGAACTGAGGATCAGGGTGTTTGATCGAGATGATCGCTGTTAGACCTTCACGAACGTCTTCACCCGTTAAGTTTGTATCGTTGTCTTTGAACAGATTGTTCTTACGGCCATAATCGTTGATCACACGTGTTAGAGCTGTTTTGAACCCTGACTCGTGCGTACCGCCTTCATGTGTATTGATGTTGTTCGCAAACGAATAGATGTTGCTTGCGTAGCTGTCGTTGTATTGGAACGCGATCTCAACCGAGATGCCATCCTTTTCCCCTTCAACGAAGATTGGTTCTTCATGCAGCACTTCACGCGTACGGTTGATGTGCTCTACATAAGATTTAATCCCGCCTTCATAGTGGTATTCCTTTACAACAGGCTCTTCACCGCGCTTGTCTTCAGCGATGATACGAAGACCACGGTTCAAGTATGCAAGTTCACGAATACGGTTTGAGAGTGTAGGGAAATCATATTCTAATGATTCAGTAAAAATTTCAGGGTCTGGTTTGAAGTGAGTACGAGTACCTGTCTTGTCTGTTTCGCCGATAACTTTGAGATCTGCAGTCGGCACGCCGCGCTCGTAAGACTGATAATGCAGCTTTCCATCACGAGATACAGTTACTTCAAGCATCGTGGACAAAGCGTTAACTACCGAGGCACCAACACCGTGCAATCCACCTGATACTTTGTAACCTCCACCGCCAAATTTTCCTCCGGCATGTAGAACCGTCATGATAACTTCTAGAGCTGGTCTTCCCATCTTTTCATGCATACCTACAGGGATTCCACGACCGTTATCTTCTACCGTGATGCTGTTATCTTCTTCGATCGTAATTCGGATCGTGTCACAATAACCTGCTAAAGCTTCATCGATCGAGTTATCGACGATCTCCCAAACGAGATGGTGAAGACCGCGTACGTTCGTAGCACCGATATACATCCCTGGACGTTTACGGACGGCTTCAAGACCTTCGAGAACCTGGATATTACTTTCATCATAATTTTGCTGTTGTTCTAACTGTTGTTCAGTCGTCAATTCGTTCACCTTCATTCCGGTTTAAAAACGCTTTATTTATAAAACCTTTATTTTATATTCCAGCCATTTTCAAGTTCGAGGCGATCAGAGGCTCTCTTTTTTAACGTAGAGGCAGAAAGAGGAGATAGATAGATCGTTTTATCTGTAATGATTACGGATTTAGCAGCATTTCCGCTTAAATCGGTCAATGTCTGATTGTTCTCATGCTTTTTAAGAAACTCTAAGGCTAACTCAGAAGCCTTTAACGCATTGATATCCAATATCGCCAGCACATCTTTTGAATGAATGACTTCTTCATCACCTAAATGCAAAAGCAATGTCCTCACCTCATTTCAAACGTTCTATAGAGCCTGCATGAACCTTGTAAGTTGCGGCTTTCTCGAGTGTTTCGTGGTGTATCCCTTCCACACTAGTCGTTGTAACAAAGGTTTGTACTTTACCTTGAATCGTATTTAAAAGATGTGATTGTCTGAAATCGTCTAGTTCAGATAACACATCGTCCAACAATAGGATCGGGTATTCCCCGACTTCTGAATAGATCAGATCGATCTCAGCGAGCTTCAAAGAAAGAGCAGTCGTTCTCTGTTGTCCTTGAGATCCGAATGTCTGCACGTCTTTTCCGTTCACTGAAAAAAGCAGATCGTCCCGATGAGGACCAAATAAAGAAGTTCCTCGGTCAATCTCTTTTTCTTTTATTTTACCAAACTTCAGATGAAACGCTTCTATCATTTTCGACAAGTCGAGCTCATCACATACCTCTATAGTTGGTTTGTAATGAATTTTTAACGTTTCCAACCCTCTGGATATTCCATGATGGATCGGTTCTGCCCAACTTTGGAGCTTCTCCATGTATTTCATGCGTTTCAGCGTCACTCTGGCTGCTTTATCAATAAGCTGTTCGGTTAAGATCTCGAGCATCGTCATGTTCTGTTGACTTTTGTTGCGATACATTTCTCTTAATAAAGAGTTTCGCTGAGACAAAATCTTTTGGTACACAGAAAGGTCATTTAAATAAACTGCGTTCACCTGGCCGATCTCCATATCAATAAAACGACGACGCACCTGTGGACTGCCTTTTACAAGATTAAGATCCTCAGGTGCAAACATAACCACATTTAGATGTCCAACGTAATCAGTTAACCGGCGTTGTTCGATACGGCTGATTTTCGCTTTTTTTCCTTTTTGTGAGATGACGAGACTTAAATCAAAAGAACTGTTTCTCTTTTTGATGCTACCCTCTATTTTAGCATATTCTTCGTCCCAAGATATCAACTCTTTATCTTTTGCTGTTCGATATGATCGTGCCATGGCCAAAACATAGATTGATTCCATGACATTTGTTTTTCCTTGTGCATTCTCACCTAGAAAAACATTGACCTTATTCTCGAACTCCAGAGACTGTTCTTTATAGTTTCTGTAATTCCTAAGCTGAAGCTTTTCGATATGCAAAGGGATACCCCCTATTCCGTTGTTACCTTGAACTCTCCTACTTCTGGAATGGACACGACATCACCCGCATATAGTTTCTTACCTCGGCGTGTTTCATGTTCTCCGTTCACAAGAACTTCATGTTCTGCTAAATACCATTTTACCATTCCTCCCGATTGGATGACATCGGTAGTTTTCAACAGTTGTTGAAGGGTGATGAATTCGGTGTTGATCTTTACGTTTTCCATTTTAAAAAAACCTCCTGGTTGTTTCTTTGGTATGTTTGAAAGGTTGATCTGCGTTCCAGGATGCTCGCTTTCCGCGGGGCAGGCGGTGAGCCACTTGCCGCTATGCGCCACTAAGTGTCTCACCTGACCGCTAGTCCCGCAGGAGTCTCGCACCTTGCACTCCGATCAATACTCGATGATGTGAAATATACAAAAATTCAAAAATCTGTTAGTAAATATATTAGAAAAACATGTGGCTCTTACTAGTTTCTCCAAAAAACGATGGACTTAGAAAGAAAAGAAAGCCACCGGTGATTCCGGCAGCTTTATATTTTAGTACGTTCTTACAGGTAGAATTAATTGGCGGATGGAATCATCTGAGACGGGTTGGATCAGGAATGGTCTCATCGCACCTGTGAACAGGATGCTGATCTCTGAGCAATCCATAACTTTAAGTGCTTCCATCACATATTTTGCGTTGAATGAGATCTTTAGCTCTTCTCCTTCAATCTCCTCTGCGATCATATGTTCAAATACTTTACCGATCTCTGGAGAATTTGAAGAAAGTTCGATTGTTTGGTTATCAAGTGTTGCTAGCTTCACGACGTTGTTTCTTCCTTCTCTCGCTAATAAAGAAGCACGGTCGATCGCTTGTAAGAATTCTTTTGTCTTCAGAACAAAAGTTGTTTTGCTCTCTGAAGGAATCAATTTTGATGTATCCGGATAGTTTCCGTCTAGTAGTCTTGAGAACAATAAGATGTTTTTTGCTTTGAACAAGATCTGATTGTTCGTTACGACGATTTGAACTTTTTCAGCATTTTCATCTAGAATCTTTGAAAGTTCGTTCAAACTTTTACCAGGAATGACGACGTTCTGGAATGAAAGCTCTTCACTTTGAGAATCGATCGGCATTTTACGTTCAGCCAAGCGATGACTATCTGTTGCAATACAGTTTAGAACACCGTCAGTTAACGTCCAATTAACACCTGTTAGGATAGGGCGTGTTTCTGAGGTGGACACTGCAAAGACAGTTTGGCGGATCATCGCTTTTAGAAGATCACTCTGAATCTCAAAGACTAAGTTTTCTTCGATCTGCGGTAGTCTAGGGTATTCTTCAGGGTCTAACCCTAAAAGGCTGAATTCAGAAGCGCCTGAACGAAGAGTGGTTTCAAAACGCTCACCTACTTCGATCTCAACAGAATCATTCGGAAGTTTTTTAACGATCTCTGAAAAATAACGAGCGGGAAGTACGACACTTCCTTCTTGCTTCACTTCGATATGTACAAGATCTCCTTCTTCAACCGGTATCAGTCGTTCAATTGAAATATCAGAATCGCTACCAGTCAGATGAACACCGTCATATGTGACTTCCATTTTGATTCCCGTCAGAATCGGAATTGTTGTTCTTGAAGATACAGCTTTCATTACATCTTGAACAGCTTCGATCAACTGGTTTAACTGAATCTTAACTTTCATTATTTTGCCCCCCTGATATTTATTAAAATCTTTTAAAAAAATAGTAGTAATAGTACTAGGCGCTGTGAATGTGTGGATAACCCTACAAAACAAAGATAGAACAGCCTATCCACATGTGGACAGACTGTGTATAAAGTAACTGCAGTTATTCACAGTATTCAGTGTTGTTTATTTAGTTGGATTTCAGCTGATCATGAATTTCTTGCACTTTTCTTTGCAGAATATGATCCGTTATCAGCATAGTAGAGATCTTTTCGTGAGCATGAAGAACCGTTGTATGGTCGCGACCTCCAAATTCTTCACCTATTTTAGGTAAAGAGTTATCGGTTAGTTCACGAGAAAGATACATCGCGATCTGCCTAGGAAAAGCTACAGATTTTGTTCGTTTCTTTGCTGTAAAATCTTCTAGCTTCACATTGTAATGCTTGCCAACTACTTCTTGTATATGGTGAATCGTCAAAGTTCTTGGCTTTGCAGAAGGAATAATGTCGCGAAGTGCTTCTGCTGCAAGATCTGCATTCATATCTTGGTTGATGAGAGAAGAATAAGCAACAACACGAATGAGTGCTCCTTCTAACTCTCTAATGTTCGTATCTATCTGATTCGCGATATAGAGCATCACTTCGTTTGGTATATCAAGGCCTTCTGCTTTCGCTTTTTTACGTAAAATCGCAATACGCGTTTCTAAGTCAGGAGGTGTGATATCCGTAATAAGTCCCCATTCAAAGCGGGAACGAAGTCTGTCTTCTAATGTCGGAATCTCCTTTGGAGGTCGATCACTAGAGATGACAATCTGCTTACTTTCTTCATGAAGTGCGTTAAATGTATGGAAAAATTCCTCTTGCGTTTGTTCTTTTCCTGCAAGGAACTGAATATCATCTATTAAAAGCACGTCCACGCTGCGAAATTTGTTGCGAAACTCAACTGTTTTATTGTCACGAATTGAGTTGATGAACTCATTCGTAAATTTTTCTGAAGACAGGTAAACAACCTTCGCCCCAGGATTATGTTCCAATACATAATGGCCGATCGCATGCATAAGATGCGTTTTTCCTAAACCAACGCCCCCGTAAATAAATAGCGGGTTATAAGCTTTTGCCGGTGCTTCAGCAACAGCTAATGAAGCGGCATGAGCAAAACGGTTTCCAGAACCGATAACGAATCGGTCAAACGTATATTTCGGATTCAACATACTTTGGGAAACTTCTTCGTGAGGCTCATTTGCTGCTTTTGGGGCTTTTTTCATGGAAAGTTCCAGATCTAGGTCTAGTTCTGTCTGATTTTGTGGAATGATGAACTTTACGTCAAGCGCTGCTCCTGTTACGTCTAGAAGCGTCTCTGAAATGATACCTGCATATCTGGATTCCAGCCAGTCACGGGCAAACTCATTTGGCGCAGTAATTACGAGCGTATCATTTTGTAATGCATGAGCCGTTGTTGATTTTAACCAAGTCTCAAAGCTAGGCTTACTGACTTTTGTTTCGATCGCAGCAAGTGCTTTGGACCATAGGTCGTTTATGTTTTCCAACCAATTTACCCCCCTTATCTCTTTCGAATCATCCTATTTCAGCAGTCATTTCCCTGTTGTATAAGAATTGTACACCCAGTGAATACCTATGAATAAAAATAAAAAGTCCACACCTTATGTGAATGATAATTAATATAGTAGATAATAGGATTATGAACAGTTAAACCTTATCTGTGGACAACCTTTATAACAGCTTTTGAAACCTGTCCACAAGTTTATCCACAGGTTGTGAATAACTTTATTAGCGGTGCAGGTTGTTAACGAGTTAAAACACAACTAGCATATCAAAAATAATCAGGCTTGGCAACGAGTTATTGTTACTTATCCACAACGCCCATACCTTGTGTAGAAAAGTTGTCCACAACACTAGATTTTGTGTAAAACGTGTCGATAATTGGTGTGGATAATGAAAACCATGTCGAAAAAGATGTCCACAGGTTAGCTCGTGAAGATTTTGGTGAAGCTTGTAGAAGGAGAAATGGTGGGTATGCTCTGTTGGATGTGAAAGTAGTTAATTTCCGTTACAGGTGCTCTCTTTCCACGGGGCGAACGGTGAGCCTCCTGCCGCTACGCGCCATTAGGAGTCTACACCTGATCGCTCGTCCCGTAGGAGTCTCGCATCTTTCACTTCAATTAACTTGTCAATGAAGCAATAACCAAAACACTTATATAAAAAATCTGTGTTTTACCTGACGTTCTCTTTCGGATCGTAAGAATGATCTAGACTGAAACTGAATTTTCACATGGAGGAATCGATGCTGGATCTCATGTTCTCAAACTTGTTTGGGCAAGACTTGATAACAGAGATCATCACTTTCAAAGGCAAAAAACTTGCAAAAAAACACAAACTTAAAATCCAGCTTGACAAATTTATGGGTCAGTCATTATACTTTATTAGACTGTCTTTTATAAGAGATATCCTCAGGGAGGTGTAATATACATGAAACCTACATTTCAACCGAACAATCGTAAGCGTAAGAAGGTACATGGTTTCCGTGCACGTATGGCTACTAAGAACGGTCGTAAAGTTCTAGCTCGCCGTCGTCAAAAGGGAAGAAAAGTGTTATCCGCATAGGCCACTGACATCAGTGGTCTTTTTTTACTTTTATAGAGAGAATTTTGCTCACTCCAAGTCCGTGTTTTCTGTACGAGGTCGTTTTTTCGAAGTTAAAGGTTTTATATGAAGAAAACAGGCCGATACTGGGTGATGAATAGCAACAAAAAGACTTTGGAATGAGATTGCATAATTGATGGAGTGTTAAATGAATGAAGAAAGAACAGCGCATCAAAAAAAATGAGGAATTTCAAGAAGTCTTCAAAAAAGGAAAATCAACGGCTAATCGCCAATTTGTAATATACAGTTTAAGAAAAGAAGATCAGCCTGTTTTTCGAATCGGTCTTTCTGTTAGCAAAAAAGTTGGAAAAGCTGTTACGAGAAACAGAATTAAACGATCTGTTAAGGAAATCTTCCATAAATATAGTGAACAGCTTCTTTCAGGCAGGGATTACGTGGTTATCGCGAGAATACCTACTGCTAATATGGACTTTCACGAGATGGAAAAAAGTCTGCTTCATGTTTTGAACAGAGCGAACGTATTAAAAAAGAGGGTGTAAGAAAAATGAGGTCCTTATTTATAGGGATTATTCGTTTTTACCAGCTATGGATTTCCCCGCTAACACCGCCTTCATGCCGCTTTTATCCGACATGCTCGCATTACGGCATAGAAGCTTTCAGGCGTCACGGTGTATTTAAAGGAATGTGGCTAACTTTTGTCAGAATTTCAAAGTGCCATCCTTTTCATCCCGGAGGCGTTGACCTCGTGCCTGAAAAAAGGGACAATAAATAATTGAGATAAGATTTATGATTTTAAGGAGGATAAGAGTTTGCGTAAGAAAATAGGTTTACTGATTGCCCTTTTCGCACTCATGGCTGTCCTATCAGGATGTGGAACGATGGATCCCATCACAGAAGACAGAACGGGAATTTGGGACACATATTTTGTATATCCGTTATCATGGTTGATCACATACTTTGCGACCTTAACTGGTGAAAACTACGGATTAGCGATCATTATCGTAACATTGATCATTCGTACTGCGCTTCTTCCGTTAATGATTAAGCAAACACGCAGTTCTAAAGCGATGCAAGAAATTCAGCCTGAAATTCAAAAGCTTCGTGAAAAGTACAAGTCGAAAGATGCGAACACACAACAGAAATTACAGCAAGAAACGATGGCTTTATTCCAGAAGAACGGAGTTAATCCGCTTGCTGGTTGTTTACCTTTATTGATTCAGATGCCGATTCTTTTAGGTTTCTACCACGCGATCATGCGTACGGGTGAAATCGCGAACCATAATTTCCTTTGGTTTGACTTAGGAGATCCGGATCCATTTTATATCTTACCGTTAGTAGCCGGTTTAACGACATTCTTACAGCAAAAGATCATGATGGGCGGAATGGATAATCCAAATCCGCAGATGAAGATGCTTTTATACATCATGCCAGTAATGATCGTTGTGTTTGCGATTAATTTCCCAGCTGCACTATCTCTATATTGGGTGATCGGTAACATATTCATGATTGGACAGACATATTTCATTACGACCCCAATGAAAAAGAAAGAAAACCAAGTTGATGGGGGAGCTAAAAAGTGAAAAAGGTACAGGTAACAGGGAAAACGGTTGAAGAAGCAGTAGCAGCAGCACTAGAACAACTTCAGACTTCAAAAGATCAAGTAGAGATATCCGTTCTAGAAGATTCCAAAAAAGGTTTCTTTGGACTTGGCGGGAAGCCAGCAGTTGTTGAAGTAACAGTGAAAGCTGATCCTGTTAAATCCGCGATCGACTACCTCGAGGATGTTACATCCAAAATGGGAGTGCCCGTTACCATCACACAGCGACAGGAAAATGATCATCTTGTGCTGGATTTATCCGGTGACAAAATTGCGATTTTAATTGGAAAACGTGGACAAACGCTTAATGCGCTTCAGCTTTTAACGAATATGGTTGCAAACTCTGATCCTGCAAGCAAGCATGTGAAAATTGTGCTTGATGCTGAAAACTATCGTACCAGAAGACAAGAGTCACTCGAGCGTTTAGCTGAGCATTCTGCACAAAAGGTGTTTTTCACAAAGAAAAGCTTTGCTTTTGAGCCGATGCCTGCTAATGAACGAAAAGTGATTCATTTAGCACTCAAAGAAAACAGAGATGTTGAGACTACGTCTGAAGGGGTTGAGCCTTTTCGTAAGGTTGTAATCCGCCCGACATCCTCAAGCAAAAGATAAAAAAGCTTCAGAGGTTTATCCTCTGAAGTTTTTTTTTGCTTTCATCAAAATGATGATAAGCTACGTCTTTTAGTTAATCATGCTAGCACATTTAAGGTCGTTTTTAAGCTTCATTTCAGCCTCGTTTTCTTTACTGTGAGCACATTATGCGATACACTATTTTTTATTGTGGATATTTATGTCCATTTTTACTAAAACCTTATTGCAGTACTTATTTAAGGCCATACTAAAAGTAATTTATATAGAGCGTAAGAAAGAGGAAAGCCGAGGTGATACAACAATGGAATTTGACACGATAACAGCGATCTCCACTCCTATGGGAGAAGGAGCGATCGCAATTGTCCGTTTGAGCGGACCTGACGCAGTTGCCATTGCAGATAAAGTTTATAGTGGGACAAAACGTCTCTCTGAAGTTGATACACACACGATTCATTACGGAAAATTGATCGATCCGAAACTCGATCAAGCAGTTGAAGAAGTAATGATCAGCGTGATGCGTGAACCGCGTACGTTCACGCGGGAAGATGTTGTTGAGATCAACTGTCATGGAGGGTTAGTTTCTGTAAATAGAGTTCTTCAATTGATTCTTCAGCAAGGAGCGCGCTTAGCGGAACCAGGAGAATTTACGAAGCGAGCATTCTTAAACGGGAGGATCGATCTTTCTCAAGCGGAAGCGGTCATGGATCTGATCCGAGCGAAGACAGACCGTGCGATGAACGTTGCCCTCAACCAGATGGAAGGCCGTTTATCATCACTCGTTATGCGTCTTAGACAAACTCTCTTAGAAACGATCGCACATGTAGAAGTGAACATCGATTATCCAGAGTATGACGCAGAAGAGATGACTCATTCTCTGTTGAATAACAACCTTCTCACTGTAAAAAAAGAAGTAGAATCAATTTTACAAACTGCAAGCCAAGGTAAGATCCTTCGCGAAGGATTGTCTACGGCGATCATCGGAAGACCGAATGTAGGGAAGTCATCTCTTATGAATGCACTCGTTCATGAGAACAAAGCGATCGTTACAGATATCGCCGGAACGACACGTGACGTTATCGAAGAGTACGTGAACGTTAGAGGCGTGCCGTTACGATTAGTTGATACAGCTGGAATTCGTGAGACAGAAGACATCGTGGAAAAGATCGGTGTTGAAAAATCACGTAAAGTATTAAAAGAAGCTGATCTCATTCTGCTTGTTATAAACGGGAACGAAGTGCTCTCACTTGAAGATGAGAACTTGTTCCGTGCAGCTGCCGGACTCGATAAGATCGTAATTATTAATAAAACAGATCTTGAAATGAAAGTAGACATGGACCGAATCAAAGAACTTGCAGAGAATTCACCTGTTATCTCAACCTCTTTAGTAAAAGAAGAGGGAATAGATGAACTTGAACAAGCGATCGCAAACTTGTTCTTTGCAGGCGGAATCGAAGCGCAAGACTTAACATACGTATCCAACTCTAGGCACATCGCACTTCTGCAGCAGACGATTCATCATATCGATGAAGCACTCGGCGGCATTGAAGCAGATCTACCTATAGATATGGTACAGATCGATATTACAAGAGCTTGGGAGATACTCGGAGAAATCGTAGGAGACACGGTTTCAGAGAGTCTGATCGACCAATTGTTCTCTCAATTCTGTTTAGGAAAATAAAAAAAGGAGGAAAAAACGATGGGATATAAAGCAGATACGTTTGATGTGATCGTAGTCGGTGCAGGACATGCCGGTGTTGAAGCGGCACTTGCTTCTGCACGTATGGGCGCTAAAACATTATGTTTAACGCTGAACTTAGATACAGTCGCCTATATGCCATGTAATCCGTCAGTAGGCGGACCGGCTAAAGGGATCGTCGTTCGTGAAGTTGACGCACTTGGCGGAGAGATGGCACGTAACATCGACAAGACACATATTCAAATGCGTATGCTGAACACAGGTAAAGGCCCAGCGGTACGTGCGCTGCGCGCGCAAGCGGATAAATATCTGTATCAGCATGAAATGAAAAAAACGATGGAAAACACAGAGAACCTTACATTACGTCAAGGGATGGTAGAGCGTCTGATCATCGAAGACGGTGAATGTAGAGGTGTTATCACAAAAACCGGTGCGGAATACGCGGCAAAAGCGGTCGTACTTACAACGGGAACGTACTTAAGAGGGAAGATTATCATCGGAGAGCTTGCTTATGAGAGCGGCCCAAACAACATGGCTCCTTCGATCAACTTGTCTTTTCATCTGCAAGAGTTAGGCTTTGACATGGTGCGTTTCAAAACAGGTACACCTCCGCGTGTTAACAGCAAGACGATTGATTATTCCAAAACCGAAATTCAGCCTGGTGACGATGTACCTCGTGCTTTTTCTTATGAAACAACAGAGTACATCACAGATCAGCTTCCTTGCTGGCTAACGTATACAGGTGAAGAAACGCATCAGTTAATAAACGGAAACCTTCATCGCTCACCGATGTATTCCGGAATGATCGAAGGTACTGGACCGAGATATTGTCCATCGATCGAGGATAAGATCGTACGTTTCAATGATAAACCAAGACATCAGATCTTCTTAGAGCCTGAAGGACGCAATACAGAAGAAGTATATGTTCAAGGCCTTTCTACAAGTCTTCCTGAAGATGTACAGAAACGAATCTTAGCAACGATTCCTGGTCTTGAAAAAGCAGAGTTGATGCGTGCGGGATATGCGATTGAGTATGATGCGATCGTTCCAACTCAACTTTGGCCATCTCTTGAGACGAAGCGTGTGAACGGTCTATTTACAGCAGGGCAGCTGAACGGAACGAGCGGATATGAAGAGGCAGCAGGTCAAGGACTCATGGCGGGAATTAACGCTGCGTTAAAAGTCCAAGATAAAGAGCCTCTTGTGCTTGATCGTTCAGAAGCGTACATCGGAGTCTTGATCGACGACTTGATCACAAAAGGAACGAACGAACCGTATCGCCTTCTAACATCGCGTGCAGAGTACCGTTTATTGTTAAGACATGACAACGCAGATCTGCGACTAACGAAAAAAGGTCATGAAATCGGACTGATACCACAAGATCGTTACGAACGCTTTGAAGAGAAGAAAGCATTAATTGCGCAGGAAATAGATCGACTCGAGCATGTTTCAATCAAACCGAGTGAAATCGTACAGCAAGTTCTTGCAGAGTCGCAATCGACTTCATTAAAAGAACCGATGTCAGCGGCTAACTTGTTAAAGCGTCCTGAGATCACATATCCTGTTATTCATAAACTCGTACCAGCTGAAACAGCATTGCCGGAGACAGTGATGGAGCAGGTTGAGATTCAGGTGAAATATGCGGGATATATCGATAAACAGCTCGCACAAGTTGAAAAGATGCGTAAGATGGAAAACAAAAAGCTTCCGGTAGATCTTGATTATATGGCAATCAATGGACTAGCTACAGAAGCCAAACAAAAACTTCACGAAGTTCGGCCTCTTTCTGTCGGGCAGGCATCACGTGTATCAGGGGTAAACCCAGCAGATATCTCGATTCTGTTGATCTATCTCGAACAAGGTAAACTGGCGAAGATCGCCCGTTGAGGGGGAACGTGAAAATCATGAATATCGAATTGTTTCAAACTTCCTTAAAAGAAAAGGGAGTCGAATTATCTGAAAAGCAGCTTTCACAGTTTGAAACGTATTATAACCTGCTCGTTGAGTGGAACGAAAAAATGAATCTTACAGCGATTACAGAAAAAGAAGAAGTGTATTTGAAACACTTTTATGATTCTGTGACGGCAGGTTTTTATTTTGATTTTAATCAAGACATCACGGTGTGCGATGTTGGGGCTGGAGCAGGTTTCCCAGCTATACCACTGAAGATTGCATTTCCAGAAATCAAGCTAACGGTCGTTGATTCTCTGAATAAACGCATCGGATTTTTACAGCACGTAGTAGATGAACTTGGTTTAGAAGAAGTATCTCTGTATCATGACCGTGCAGAAACTTTTGCTCACCGTCCGGAGTTTAGACAGACGTTCGATCTTGTGACGGCTCGTGCGGTTGCTAGACTATCTGTACTATCTGAGCTCTGTTTGCCACTCGTAAAAATTGGTGGACACTTCTTAGGAATGAAGGGTGCTAACCTTCCTGAAGAAGTGAGAGACGGAGAAAAAGCAGTTAAACTTTTAGGCGGTAAAGTAAAAGATATTCACTCGTTCGTATTACCGATCGAAGAGAGCGAACGCAATATCATTGTTATTGACAAAGTAAAAGAAACACCAAAGAAATTTCCGCGTAAACCTGGAACGCCAAATAAATCTCCTATTTCGTAATCTTAGGCTGTGTTTCTATGTGAAACATAGCTGTTACATAAAAGAAAGATTTTTACAGACTTGCAGGATTATTGAACTAGAGAGAAGAATTAGTTAACAGGCAGATTACAAAAGGTGGTGTATTCGCATGAAGCATCCTTTTTCACGTTTATTCGGCATCGGCGAAAAGAGCCAGCAAACCTTAGATCCAGAACCAGCTGAAAAAAACGACAACGAAGAAGTACTTCAACTTCCGGTTCAAAGAATCATACCTAACCGGTTTCAGCCTCGTACGGTTTTTATAGATGAACGAATCGAAGAGTTATCACAGACGATTGAAGCTCACGGGATCATTCAACCCATCGTTGTTCGAGGTATAGGCGACGACAAATACGAGCTGATCGCGGGCGAACGTAGGTGGCGTGCTGTCCAAAAACTTGGATGGGAAAAGATTCCTGCGATCATTAAAGAGATGGACGACTCTCAAACGGCTTCTGTAGCACTTATTGAGAACCTTCAGCGAGAAGAGTTGACAGCTATTGAAGAAGCGATGGCATATGCTAAGCTTCTAGAATTGCACGGACTCACACAAGAAGGACTTGCTCAAAAGTTAGGGAAAGGTCAGTCTACGATTGCGAACAAGCTGCGTCTGTTAAAGCTTCCGCAGTCTATTCAAGATGCCCTTTTGCAGAAAAAGGTAACAGAGCGTCATGCTCGTGCATTGATCGTTTTGAAATCTCCTGAAAAGATGGAGGCCGTTCTTCAAGAAATCATCGAAAAGCAATTGAATGTAAAGCAAACTGAAGAACGTGTAAAACGGATGATTGAATCTGAAACAGCAGAAAAGAAACCTCAATCACGCCGTAAATCGTATAGCAAGGATATGCGACTAGCAATCAATACGGTAAGACAATCGGTAGACATGGTCGTGCAAAGCGGGCTATCGATCGATACAGAAGAAGAAGAGCATGAGGAGTTCTATCAGTTCACGATTCGCATTCCGAAAAAATAAAAAAGATAAGACCATCAGCTTGAATGGGAGCTGGTGGTTTTTTTGTTGGTTTAGAATTCTATGTCGTTTTTGAAAGTGTGGTTGATCTCCGTTTCAGGACGCTCGCTTTCCGTGGGGCAGGCGGTGAGCCACTTGCCGCTATGCGCCATTAAGTGTCTCACCTGACCGCGTGTCCTAGCCGAGAGTCTCGCACCTTACACTCCAATCAACTTGTCAATGAAGAAAAGAATAACTTAAATGCAAAAGCATAAACTTATTGTCTTTAGTCTTCAACAATATAATTTGCAAAATAATTCAGCTGAAAATACTTTTTTCTATAATTCCGTACGTCATTTTATTTTCTTCGTGATAGAATAATAGATAATGAATGTTTTTAAGTGAGGTAGGTGACAACGTGGCCAAGACCATTGCAGTAGCCAACCAGAAAGGCGGAGTCGGAAAAACGACTACGTCGGTCAACCTTGGTGCATGCTTAGCATATTTCGGTAAAAAAGTATTGCTCGTAGACATAGATCCTCAAGGAAACGCGACAAGTGGCGTAGGTGTAGATAAAGGGGATATCGACCAGTGTATCTACAATGTTCTCGTCGAGGATGTAGAAGTAAAAGACGTGATCGTCGAGACCATCTGTGAAGGTTTACATATCCTACCGTCGACGATACAGCTTGCTGGAGCTGAGATCGAACTCGTACCAACGATCTCTCGAGAAGTTCGGTTAAAAAGAGCGTTAGAAAAGGTAAGTGCTAATTATGATTTTATTATTATTGATTGTCCGCCATCATTAGGACTGCTTACCATCAACTCATTAACAGCTTCTGACTCAGTCATCATACCTGTTCAGTGTGAGTATTACGCGCTAGAAGGTTTAAGTCAGCTTTTAAACACTGTACGACTTGTACAAAAGCATTTAAATACTGATCTGATGATTGACGGTGTGCTGCTTACCATGCTGGATGCACGTACAAACTTAGGTATTCAAGTCATTGAAGAAGTAAAAAAATATTTTCAAGATAAAGTGTATGAAACCATCATACCAAGAAACGTTAGACTATCTGAAGCGCCGAGTCACGGGAAACCGATCATCATCTATGATCCGAAATCCAGAGGTGCTGATGTTTATTTAGATTTTGCGAAGGAAGTGATCGGCATTGGTGAAAGGGTTAGGTAAAGGGCTGCATGCCTTCTTTCCTCCAACAGAAGCAGGGGAAGAAGAGCAGATCAAAGAAGTCAGTATATCAGAGCTAAGGCCAAATCCGTATCAGCCCCGAAAAGTGTTTGACCAAAAAGCCATTGAAGAACTAAAAGAATCCATTATTGAACATGGGATTCTACAACCCATTGTTGTGCGAAAAAGTATTAAAGGGTTTGAAATCGTTCTAGGAGAAAGACGGTTCCGCGCGGCTTCAGAAGCGGGATTGAAAGTCATCCCTGTGATCGTAAAAGATTATGACGAACAAAAAATGATGGAAGTTGCTCTTATTGAGAACTTGCAGCGTGAAGATCTCAATCCTGTTGAAGAGGCTCAAGCGTATCAGAAGCTGATGGAACACTTAAAACTGACGCAAGAAGAGTTAGCTACTCGTGTTGGAAAGAGTCGTCCTCACATCGCAAACCACATTCGTTTGCTTCAGCTTCCAAAACCTGTTCTTGAACTCTTGTCCAACGGGCAAATATCAATGGGACATGGACGAGCATTGCTAGGTCTTAAGAAAAAGACGAAGATGCAGCTTGTTGTTGACCGGGTAATGAATGATAACTTAAACGTGAGACAGCTTGAAAAGTTGATCTCTGATATTAATATGAATGTTTCACGTGGAACAAAGAAAAAAACAGTTCCAGCGAACGTTTTCTTTCAAGAAAAAGAATCTTCTTTACGCGATCGTTTTGGTACTTCAGTTTCGATTAAAAAATCAAAACGAAAAGGGAAAATTGAAATCGAATTCTTTTCACAAGATGACCTGGAACGCATTTTAGAACTGTTAGAAAAGTAAGCAGAAAACCATCTCTTAGGTGGTTTTCTTTTTTACTATTTCTAAATGAGTTTTCTTAAAGAATCCTGGAACGGGGATCAACTACATTCAAGCTAACTAATAATCAACAGAGAAAGTATGTACCTTGAATCTATCTTTATAGTAATCAAAGATGACCAACTTAGATAGGAGAGCATAAAAAAATGTCACTGTTAGGAACGATAGTTAACGGTATTGCAATTATTGCAGGAAGCTTTTTAGGATTATTTTGGACCAATATTTCTGATCGTTATAAAGATACGATCTTACAAGCGATGGCATTAGCTGTGACGATCTTGGGAATCGGGATGGGTCTGAAGAGCGAGCAGTTCTTAATCGTGATCGCAAGTTTGGCGGTCGGAGGCGCTCTCGGTGAATGGTGGAATCTTGAAGAGCGATTGAACGCGATTGGAAAGTGGCTAGAGACGAAGGTCGGAAAACAAGATAAAGGATCGGTTGCTACCGGTTTTGTAACGGCTACGCTTGTGTTTGTTGTAGGAGCGATGTCGATCGTGGGTGCTCTTGATAGCGGTCTTAGACAACAGCATGATGTTCTTTATACAAAAGCGCTGATCGATGGATTCTGTGCAATCCTGTTTACTTCAACGCTCGGCATAGGAGTCATGTTTTCTGCTATACCAGTCGTTTTATATCAAGGAATGATCGCCTTGATGGCTACACAGATCGATCGCTTCGTTTCTCAAGAATTGATGGATGCCCTAATTGTAGAGATAACAGGTACGGGTGGAATCATGATCGTAGCGATCGGACTTAATTTACTTGGAATAGCTAAGATTCGTGTTGCAAACCTTCTGCCTGGCTTACTCATCGCAACGATTCTAGTTTTTATCGTTGAAAAATGGGAAAGCATTCTAGCGTTCTCCGAAGGGTTGATGTAAACAAAAAAGCCGCCTCTATAGTAATCCTAGAAGCGGCTTTTGCTATTGAATTTTGTAGATGTCTTGTGGACGAGATTCGGTGCTTGTCATCATGTTTTTTTGCTGAATCTTTTTACGTAAACAAGCCATATGAAGGGAATCAGCGATGAGATCAGCCATCTTCATCACAATGCTGAGTCGTGTGTTTTGGAGAACAAAGTACTCCATAAAACCACTGACGTTTACGATACCTGTAATATGCATATCACCAACAGGCGGCAGCTGTTTGTTAACGCCAGCCCCTGGTTTAACAGGTCCATCGTTGATCGAAACCATGCCAACGTGGTTTAATCGACCTAAACAAGCATCAATTCCTATAACAAAAGCACCTGGATGCTCAGTAGCGATCATCTTTAACTTTTCTTCTAAATTCACCGCATGAACAGGATCATCTAGTGTGCCGTAAACAAAGAATGGGAATGTATCTTTGTTGTGCAACCTTGTACCAACTAGAGGGCCTAATGCATCGCCTGTCGACCTGTCTGTTCCTATACAGACAACGACAACTGGCTGATGAGCTGATTCCGGAAGCATAGGTAAAATTTGTTCGGTGATTCTGAGCATCGCTTCCTTGTCTTCGTGGTGCAATTTATATTGAATGGGTTTCCCTAATCCCAGCTTCCGTTTGAGGAACATGACATCCTCTCCTTTATAATGGTTCTACTAGTATACGGAAGAAATCCTTTTCTTATACATGGTAGAATACAATAATCACAGACTTTTGTTTAAAGTCTATACCCGTTTCCCCTGCACTCGTAACTCTAGAAGTTTTTCTAGAAGCAGGTTGCGTAATTACATTTGATATTCTCAGCAAAAGCTGATTAAATAATTTCATAATCAAAGAGAGGAAGATGATCCATTGGCAGGTGCGAATTTACCGGAAACTGCAGAAAAGGCTGTCACGATTTTTTCCGATAAAGAATGGTGGACAGGCATTGCTACTACGAGCTTAAAGATCGTAGGAATCATAATACTCGCCATTATCTTTAAATATATTGTAAAAGCAGCGATAGCTAATGTATTTAAAGTTCGACTGAAATCTCCTCTTCGTTTAAGTGAGAGAAGAGAGAACACTCTGTTTAGACTGTTAGATAATGTTGCTTCTTATGTGATTTATTTTGTAGCGATCTTAACCATCCTAACGGAGTTTGGTGTAGATATTAAAGCCATTCTTGCCGGTGCCGGAGTGGTTGGTCTAGCGATTGGTTTTGGTGCCCAAAGTCTTGTTAAGGATATCATTACAGGCTTTTTCATCATCTTCGAAAATCAGTTCTCAGTTGGAGACACGGTACGAATCACAAACTTTGAAGGAACTGTTGAAGAAATCGGATTAAGAACAACAAAAATTAAAAGCTGGACAGGAGAATTACATATCCTGCCGAATTCGTCTATCACAGAAGTTACGAATTTTTCTGTTCATAACAGCATTGCGGTCGTTGACTTGAGCATTGCTTATGAAGAGGATATCGATAAGGCTCAAACGATAATTCAAGAAGTTGTGAAGAATGCTAAGCCGAACTATCCTGAGATGGTCAAAGAACCAGAAGTATTGGGCGTGCAGATGCTCGGGGCCTCAGAAGTTGTAATCCGTGTTACTGCAGAGGTACTTCCTATGACACACTTTAAGATCGCTCGTGAACTTCGTAAAACGCTGAAACATGAGCTTGAAGTAGCAGGGATTGAGATTCCATATCCAAAAATGGTCACGTATCAAAAAGAACCATTACCAAAAGAAAATAAATAAGGGAGAGCTGATTATGCAGCAAAAAGAGTTTCAACTTCACGATGAAGTAGAAATGAAAAAACAGCATCCATGTGGAACGAATCGTTGGAAAGTCATTCGAATGGGTGCCGATATTAGGATTAAGTGCATGGGATGTCAGCATAGCGTGATGCTCCCAAGAGCTGAGTTCGCTAAGAAAATAAAAAAAGTTCTAGCCTCTCCTGGCGAGTAACAATTCCTGTTTCACGTGAAACAAAAAACACGTCTTGAAAATTTAATAAATGATTAAACGTTTGAGCCGGGTTACAAGACCCGGTTCTTCTTGTTTTTTAAGATGATAAAACCTATAATTGGGAAGGATATTTTTTTATTAAATGAAAAGTCTTAGGTTTCTAAGCTTTATATAAAACAGAGGAGTGAATGAACAGTGGCTCTTACAACTGGAATCGTTGGTTTGCCGAACGTTGGTAAATCTACATTGTTTAATGCTATTACACAAGCGGGTGCTGAATCTGCTAACTATCCGTTCTGTACGATCGATCCGAACGTTGGAATCGTTGAAGTACCAGACAACCGTCTTCAAAAATTAACAGAGATGGTACAGCCCAAAAAAGTAGTTCCTACAACTTTTGAATTCACAGATATCGCTGGAATCGTAAAAGGGGCGAGTAAAGGAGAAGGATTAGGAAACAAATTCTTATCTCACATCCGTCAAACAGACGCGATCCTTCAAGTTGTTCGTTGTTTTGATGATGAAAACATTACGCACGTACACGGAAAAGTGAATCCGATCGATGATATTGAAGTTATCAACCTAGAGCTCATCTTTGCTGATCTAGAGTCGATCGACAAGCGTGTTGCACGTGTTGAAAAGCTTGCAAAGTCTAAAGACAAAGAAGCAGTAGCGGAGTTTGCTGTTCTTTCAAAAATCAAAGAAGCTCTTATGCAAGAACTTCCGGCACGAAGTGTTGATCTAACACCTGAAGAGAAGAAGATTGTTCACACGATGCACCTTCTTACAATGAAGCCGATCCTTTATGTTGCTAACGTGAGCGAAGATGAGCTCCTAGAAGGTACGAACGAGCATGTTGAAGCAGTTAAAGAATATGCTGCACGTGAAAATGCAGAAGTTATCGTAATCTGTGCAAAAGTGGAAGAAGAAATCGCTGAGCTTGATGGCGACGAAAAGATGGCATTCTTAGGTGAGCTTGGTATCGAAGAAGCGGGTCTTGATAAATTGATCCGTGCTTCTTATTCACTTCTAGGTCTAGCTACTTACTTTACAGCGGGTGTTCAAGAAGTACGTGCTTGGACGTTCCGTAAAGGGATGAAGGCTCCTGCGTGTGCGGGAATCATCCACACGGATTTTGAAAGAGGATTTATTCGTGCAGAGATCGTAGCTTATGATGATCTGATGGCGGCGGGCAACATGGCAGCTGCTAAAGAAAAAGGTAAGGTGCGTCTTGAAGGTAAGGAATATGAGATGAAAGATGGAGATGTAGTTCATTTCCGTTTTAATGTTTAATAAAAAACCTTATGAAAGTCGTTGATTTCCGTTGCAGGTTGCTTCGCTTTCCGCGGGGCGACCGCTGAGCCCCTTGCCGCTTCGCGCCTTTAAGGGTCTCACCTGATCGCTCGTCCCGCAGGAGTCTTACACCTTCCACTACGATCAACTTGTCAGTGAAGTTTTTTAAAAAACAATTTAAAGCATTTTAGATTACGGCCTAAGTAATCTAGAAAAACGAAGGAAAAGCAATCGCTTTTCCTCTTTTTTATGCTTTCTTTTAAGAGATGCTTGTTTTATACAAGATGTTTTGATATAATTCTTTATTGTGAGTTAATTGTCAACAAAATTTGTTATGATGATTTTCTCCTTGCCCGAAATAAATGTTTTGGGCCGCTTAGACCAAAAGGAGGTGAACGGAATGAAAAAGTACGAAATTATGTACATCGTCCGTCCGAATATCGAAGAGGAAGCTCTTAAGGCAACGAAAGAGCGTGCGAAAAGCATCCTAACTGACAACGGTGCGGAGATCGCGAACGAAAAGGAAATGGGTAAAAAGCGTTTAGCTTACGAAATCAATGACTTCCGCGATGGATATTACACGCTATTGGAAGTTAACGCTCCAAACGAAGCGATTAATGAATTCGACCGTCTTATGAAGATCAACGAAGATGTTCTTCGTTTCATGACAATCGTAGACGAAAGAAATTAATCCTTTAAGGAGTGGTTCTGAATGCTAAATCGAGTAGTACTGGTGGGACGTTTAACAAAAGACCCAGAATTAAAGTACACTCCAAACGGTGTGGCAGTTGCTAACTTCACACTTGCTGTTAATCGACCTTTTTCGAATCAGCAAGGTGAGCGCGAAGCAGATTTCATTAACTGTGTCGTATGGCGTAAGCCCGCTGAAAATGTAGCGAACTTCTTGAAAAAGGGATCTCTTGCAGGAGTGGATGGACGTTTGCAAACTCGTTCTTACGAGAACCAGCAGGGTCAAAGAGTGTATGTTACTGAAGTAATGGCAGAAAGTGTTCAATTCCTTGAACCTAAAAACGCTAATGCTGGAGGCCAGCAATATCAAGGCAACAGCAACAACTTTGGTGGACCATCAAATGACCGCGGATTTGGGCAGCAAAATCAGAACCGCAGCTATGGAAGTGACAACGGCTTTGGAGGACAGCAACAACAGCAGAATCCAAAACGTAATAACTTCAACGATGACCCGTTTGCAAATGATGGCACGCCGATCGACATCTCTGATGACGATTTGCCATTTTAAACTAACGTAAACTATGAATCGGAATATATAAAATAAAACTAAAGGAGGGGACCAACTATGGCTGGACGTCGTGGTGGACGCCAAAAGCGTCGTAAGGTTTGTTTCTTCACTGTAAACAAAATCACTTACATCGACTACAAGGACACTGATCTTTTAAAGCGTTTCGTTTCTGAGCGCGGTAAGATTCTTCCTCGTCGTGTAACTGGTACATCTGCTAAATATCAACGTCAATTGACTCGTGCGATCAAACGCTCTCGTCACATGGCATTGTTACCATATGTATCTGAATAAGATCGTTTAAAGAGCGCAGCTGGGTTTCCTGGCTGCGTTTTTTTATTACTTCTTTGAGGTGTGTAGTGTGATTTTTTAAGCTCTCTTCTACCTTAGTAGCATGTAGGTTGTCAGGTGGATGGGGTATTAGGGTAGGGAATCACAGTCGAAAGGTGTCGACTCGCCGGTATATGTGCAAAACTCGCCGGAATATCATGAAAATTCGCCGTATTAAATCTAGAATTTATAGGATTATGAACTGAATTTCTTGAATTAATGTCCTAAATACCCCGCTCAGTATATGTATTGTACACTTGAACTGCATGAATATTTCATTACCATACTTATGATTCCTGAAGTTTCCTTAATAATCCTGCGAAATCTTAAGTTTATCCCGCGAATATCACTTATATTTCCGCGAGTTAACAAAACCACCTCTCTAATCGTTATGTTCTTAGCATTATTGGCATCATTTTTCCTTATTAAATGACCCCACTCAAGCAAACCTTCCATAATTTGTTTACTTCGCTTCAAGTACGTCTATGCTAGAATTATCGTTTAAGTTGAATTACAGCGGTTATGTCACTACAATTAGAACATATGAAGAATTTATGAGGTGAATCATGCGCAATACTAGAGTATTGGTGGAAGGTGCCGTTGTTTCGGGCATTTATACGCTTCTTTTTTTGATCAGTATGTACATACCGTTATTTAGCTTGGTCTCGTTATTTATTTTGCCGCTTCCGTTTATCATCTACTTATACCGGCAAGATCTTAAAGCGGGATTACTTCTATGGGCGGTCACGTTTGGCGTTTCATTGGCGTTTGCGGGGCTTAACGGTATCATTGTTACCCTCTTTGCTGGTTTGACAGGAATCGTGATGGGGGAACTTTATAGAAGAAAAAAACCTGCGTTTGCGGTTCTGCTTGGTGCGAGTTTGTCCAACATCGTGAACATGTTAGGAACGCTTGCTATCGCTCAAGTATTCATGGGCATAAATTTTGTAAAAGAATTAGAGTCTCAGTTTCAAAGTGCGATAGGTACAGCAGAAGACTTTTATAAATCGGGTGGACAAGATCCTTCTCAGATTGAAAAATTTAAAGAGCAAGCAGAATTAATCCCGATGATGCTCCCGACATATATTATCGGGGGAGCTGTTATCCTTGCCTTCTTAACGCATATCGCCGCAAGAATGCTGATGAAAAGAATGCGTTATGATGTGCCATCGTTCCCTCCATTTCGTGAGTGGAACCTGCCAAAATCGTTTTTGTGGTATTATATTATAGCGATTGTTTTAACATTTAGTATGCCTGAAAAGGGTACGTCTTTATATATTGTAACGATAAATTTGTATATGATATTATCGTTTGTACTGATAATACAAGGTTTCACAGTTATTTTTTATTATGCCTGGATAAAGAATTGGAAGAAAAAAAGAATCATATTGTTGATTATACTCTTGTTTTTGCTGAACTCTTTCCTACCGATTCCTCTGGAAGTCGTTAAATTCTTAGGTATAATTGATTTAGGATTCATGATCAAAAAACGGTTGAAACCAAAACAGTAGGAGCTGAAAGTATGCCAAAGTTTTTACTAAAACGGTGGCATGGTTATCCCGTCATCGCCTTATTTGTAACTTCTGTTGTTCTGGTAAGCATCATCACGTATTTTCATTGGATGATCGGAATGGCAGGCTTCGTGCTGCTCGGCGGTTTGTTTTATTATGCCATGAAAGCCGAAGCTAGTTTTCAGGAGGAGCTGGGCGATTATATATCGACGCTTTCTCACCGCTTGAAGAAGGTGGGAGAAGAAGCGTTGATGGAAATGCCGATCGGGATTATTTTGTATGATGAGGATTTTAAGATCGAATGGGCAAATCCTTACATGGGAGCCCTCATTGAAGAAGAGTCCTTTATCGGCCATTCTCTAAACCATGTTTCAGAAGAACTGATTCCTCATATCAAGAGTGATGCGAAGGAAGAAGTTATTAAGATTAACACACATAGATTTCAAGTAAACTTTAAGAAAGAAGATAGACTGCTTTACTTTTTTGATGTGACCGAGCAGTTAGATCTTGAACGTTTGTATGATGAAGAACAAACGGTCATGGCGATTATCTATCTCGATAACTATGAAGAAGTAACGCAAGGACTAGATGACCAGTTTCGATCAACGATCAACTCAAAAGTTACGTCTGTGTTGAATGAATGGGCGAACGTACATGGCATCTTCCTTAAACGAACGTCTTCTGAGCGGTTTTTAGCTGTATTTAACCAACGTATTCTCTATGAGTTGGAAAAGAATAAATTCAGCGTACTTGATGAGGTGAGAGAGTCTACATCTAAGCAGAATATCTCTCTTACGCTCAGTATCGGGGTTGCAGCTGGAACATCCTCACTTCCTGAGCTCGGACAGCTATCTCAATCCAGTCTAGATCTTGCTCTTGGACGCGGAGGCGACCAGGTTGCGATCAAGCAAACGAACGGAAAAGTGCGTTTCTATGGAGGAAAGACAAATCCTGTTGAGAAACGTACCCGCGTACGTGCCCGCGTCATTTCTCATGCACTCAGTGAATTGGTGGCAGATAGCGACAAGGTTATCATCATGGGGCATAAGAATCCGGATATGGACTCTATCGGTTCTGCAATCGGGATTTTAAAGGTCGCTCAGGTGAATGGAAAAGATGGATATATCGTACTTGATCAAGCGAATATCGACATTGGCGTTCAGCGCTTGATGGATGAGCTGAAAGAAACGGAATCAATCTGGAAGTATTTCATCTCGCCTGAAGAAGCACTCGAGCTTGCCTCGCGCGACACGCTTCTCGTCGTAGTGGATACACATAAACCGACAATGGTTATTGAAGAAAAGCTGTTGTCTAAGCTTGATCATGTTGTCGTCATCGATCACCATCGCCGTGGTGAAGATTTCATTAAAGATCCAGTGCTTGTGTACATGGAGCCTTATGCTTCTTCTACGGCAGAGCTCGTGACCGAACTTCTCGAATATCAGCCGAAGAGACTGAAGATGCGTATGCTTGAAGCAACGGCCCTTCTTGCGGGTATTATCGTTGATACGAAGAGTTTTACCCTCAGAACAGGTTCTCGTACGTTTGATGCGGCATCTTATTTAAGGGCGCATGGTGCAGACACGATTCTTGTTCAAAAGTTCTTAAAAGAAGATTTAAACACGTATACAAGACGTTCCAAACTCATTGAGAGTGCGGATGTTTATAAAAAAGGCATCGTTATTGCCAAGAGCTCTCCTGAGGATGCGTACAATCAAGTAGTTATCGCTCAGGCAGCAGATATACTATTAACGATGAACGGCATTCAAGCATCCTTTGTTATTGCAAATCGCATTGACGGCAAAGTAAGCATCAGTGCTCGTTCACTTGGGGACATCAACGTGCAGATGATCATGGAGAGACTAGAAGGCGGAGGACATCTTACAAACGCTGCCTGCCAGATTGAGAACAGCTCGATTGATGAAGCGGAAAAACACTTAAAGTTAATCATTGATGAGTATATTGAAGGGGGAGAAGAGGAATGAAAGTAATTTTTCTTCAAGATGTAAAAGGTAAAGGTAAAAAAGGCGAGGTTAAGAACGTTTCTGAAGGATATGCACGCAACTTCTTATTTCCAAAAAACCTAGCTTCAGAAGCTACATCTGGCGCGATGGCGACACTTCAAGGTCAACAAAAGAGCGAAGAGAAGAAACAACAAGCTCAATTAGAAGAGGCTGAAGCATTGAAAGCAAAGCTTGCTGAGATGACCGTTACGATCAAAACGAAGACAGGTGAAGGGGGCCGCGTTTTCGGTTCTGTGACAAGTAAACAGATTGCTGATGGCTTGAAAGAGCAAGGGATCAAGATTGATAAGCGTAAGATTGAGCTTGCTGAGCCGATTAAAGCACTCGGGTATACGAATGTTTCGATTAAAGTGCATCAACAAGTTACGGCCACTGTTAAAGTACACGTAACAGAAGAATAAAAGAGCCGGGTTTTCCCGGTTTTTTTGCGGGGTTATGAAAGTTGTTGATCTCCGCTCCAGGTTGCTCGCTTTCCGCGGGGCAATCGGTGAGCCACTTGCCGCTACGCGCCATTAAGTGTCTCACCTGACCGCTTGTCCCGCAGGAGTCTCGCACCTTGCGCTCCAATCAACGTATACTTGGAGCCAAAACCAAACTAATTTAAAGCTTTTAAACCATATATAAACCATTACTAGTAAAGAAAGGAGGAACTTACATGAGTGATTTATTTGCTGACCGTATACCGCCGCAGAATGTTGAAGCGGAGCAGGCTGTTCTTGGTGCGATCTTTTTAGAGCCCGAAGCTCTTATTACGGCTTCTGAGATCCTGCTTCCGGAAGATTTTTACCGCGCTACTCATCAAAGAATCTATCGCGTGATGCTCGATCTTAACGCAAAAGGTGAGCCGGTCGATCTGATCACGGTTACGTCAGAGCTTCAGGACAAGAACCAGCTAGATGAAGTCGGCGGTTTATCCTTTTTATCAGAGTTGGCTGATAGTTCTCCTACGGCTGCGAACATCGAGTATTACAGCAAGATTGTTGAAGAGAAGTCTCTTCTTCGCCGTTTGATCCGTACAGCAACAGATATTACCGCGAACAGCTATGCGCGTGAAGAAGAAGTAGAGGCAATCCTGAACGAAGCGGAGAAATCGATACTAGAAGTAGCAAACCGTAAGAACACGAGTGCTTTTACAGCGATTAAGGATGTTTTGGTTCACGCTTACGACAACATTGAAGCTCTTCATAACCGTAAAGGTGATATAACGGGGATACCGACAGGCTTTAACGACTTGGACCGAATGACGGCTGGGTTTCAACGAAATGATCTGATCATCGTTGCCGCTCGTCCATCCGTTGGTAAAACCGCGTTTGCTCTAAACATCGCGCAGAACGTTGCGACAAAGACAGATGAGAATGTAGCCATATTCAGTCTAGAGATGGGTGCTGAACAGCTTGTTATGCGTATGCTTTGTGCAGAGGGCAATCTAGATGCACAGCGTCTTCGTACAGGGTCACTGTTACCCGAAGACTGGCAGAAGCTTACGATGGCTATGGGTAGCTTGTCGGCGGCAGGTATCTATATCGATGATACACCGGGTATCCGTATTAACGATATCCGTGCCAAATGTCGTCGTCTGAAGCAGGAGAAAGGCCTAGGAATGATTTTGATCGATTACCTGCAGCTTATTATGGGTAGCGGAAAATCAGGTGAAAACCGCCAACAGGAGGTTTCTGAGATCTCTCGTTCCCTTAAAGCACTTGCTCGTGAGCTGGAAGTGCCGGTTATCGCTCTTTCACAGTTATCACGTGGTGTTGAATCTCGTCAGGACAAGCGTCCGATGATGTCCGATATTCGTGAATCAGGTTCTATTGAGCAGGATGCCGATATCGTTGCCTTTTTATATCGTGACGATTACTATGATAAAGAATCAGAAGCGAAGAATATCATCGAGATCATCATCGCTAAGCAGCGTAATGGTCCAACAGGAACGGTAGAGCTCGCTTTCGTAAAAGAATATAACAAGTTCGTTAACCTGGACAGGCGGCACGATGAGAGTGCCATACCGCCAGGCGCATAAAAAAGCAGCTGGGAATTATTCCGGCTGCTTTTGTATTTCTTTAATTTTATTTTCTGTTAACCACATTTCTATTCTGCTTTTCACTTTATCTTTTTGAAACGTCTGCCATTTTTCATTTAGGTTCAATTCACTTACTTTTTCGGTAAAACGTTTAAAAGGCTCTTCCTTATTTAACGCATGAAGCAGTTCGTTGTTTTGATGAAAGCTCTCAAACTCAACCATCCAGCTGAAGGATTCAACATTCATCACTTTTGGAATCTCAAGAAATCGCTCTGGTTCTTCAGCATCTAAAAATTCTAGGTTGGGAAGACCACCTGGCTCGATCGCATCAAACAATATCGTTTGTTCATTTTTATCTAAATAATAGATGTGGTTTGCTTTTGTATCCATATAAGCTACCATTAATTTGTCGATAAGCAAAGAATCGTACCTCCTAAAAAAGGTGAATACTACAGGATACGATAAGGTTTTCGATCTTCTGGCTATAGACATGTAAAATTATTACGAACGAAAATATCATTTTTTCTTTTATTGTTCGTGTTTATAATTGACTTCTCTCAGATATATTGCTAAACTAAGCATGGTTTTCAAGATTAGATGATAAATTCGTCAATCGTTAATTTCATGGAGGTGCAACAACCATGTCATCAGTAGTAGTAGTAGGAACACAATGGGGAGATGAAGGAAAAGGTAAAATTACCGATTATCTCTCAGAAAAAGCAGAAGTAGTAGCTCGATACCAAGGCGGTAACAACGCTGGTCATACAATTGTATTTGAAGGAAAGAAGTATAAGCTTCACCTTATTCCATCTGGAATCTTTTATAAAGATAAAATTTGCGTGATCGGAAACGGAATGGTTGTCGATCCGAAGGCAGTTCTTGAAGAACTTGCATACCTTCACAGCCACGGAGTGAGTACGGACAACCTTCGTATCTCTAACCGTGCGCACGTGATTCTTCCTTATCACCTTCGTCAAGATATCTTAGAGGAAGAGAGCAAGGGCGCTAACAAGATCGGTACAACGAAAAAAGGAATCGGTCCTGCATACATGGATAAAGCAGCTCGTATCGGAATCCGTATCGCTGACCTTTTAGATCGTGAAGAATTTGAAGAGAAGTTAGAGCGCAACTTAGCGGAAAAGAATCGTTTATTCGAACGCATCTACGAATCAGAAGGCTTCACAAAAGAAGAGATCTTAGATGAGTATTATGAATACGGTCAACAAATTAAAAAATATGTAGTAGATACATCAGTTGTTCTGAACGATGCATTAGACGATGGCCGTCGCGTTCTTTTTGAAGGTGCACAAGGTGTAATGCTTGATATCGACCAAGGAACATATCCGTTCGTTACATCTTCGAACCCTATCGCTGGTGGAGTAACAATCGGTTCTGGTGTTGGTCCGTCTAAGATCAATCATGTTGTTGGTGTCTCAAAAGCTTATACAACACGTGTTGGTGATGGTCCTTTCCCAACTGAACTTCATGATGAGATCGGTAATCAAATTCGTGAAGTTGGCCGTGAGTACGGTACAACGACAGGACGTCCGCGTCGTGTAGGTTGGTTTGACGCAGTGGTTGTGCGTCATGCTCGCCGTGTTTCAGGTATCACTGATCTTTCTTTGAACTCAATCGACGTCCTAACAGGTATTGAAACGCTGAAGATCTGTGTAGCCTACAAATACAAAGGTGAACTAACGTATGAATTCCCAGCGAGCCTTAAAGAGCTTGCTCAATGTGAGCCTGTATTTGAAGAAATGCCAGGCTGGACGGAAGATATTACAGGTGTGAAGGATCTTGGAGAGCTTCCAGAAAACGCGCGTCATTATGTAGAGCGTATCTCGCAAGTAACTGGTATTCCACTTTCTATCTTCTCAGTTGGACCAGACCGTGCACAAACAAACATGGTACGTGGCGTATTCGCTTAAATAATTTGTGGCCCCTTGTTGAAACGAGGGGCTTTATTTTTGATGAATGGGGAATGCTTTCGTGAGTATTTTTAAGCATTTGAAAGTTTTTTTGAAAAATATATAGAAAACATATTGCCAAAGCTTCGATATCGTGATAAAGTAACACTTGTCGTGAAAAAACGACAAACGTTTAAAACAAAGCACGAGCCATTAGCTCAGTTGGTAGAGCATCTGACTTTTAATCAGAGGGTCGAAGGTTCGAGTCCTTCATGGCTCACCACTTTTTTAAAAAAGTGGCCCGTTGGTCAAGCGGTTAAGACACCGCCCTTTCACGGCGGTAACACGGGTTCGAATCCCGTACGGGTCACCATTTTTTCTTTAAGTAAATAAAAGCATTTAAAAGTGGACTCGTGGTGTAGTGGTTAACATGCCTGCCTGTCACGCAGGAGATCGCCGGTTCGACCCCGGTCGGGTCCGCCACTTTTTTTTGGCTCGGTAGCTACGAGCGTTACAGCACGAATTAGCTGCGAGTTGTCTCGACGTATACACTGCTTAGAAAAGCTTGTAGAGGAAGAGACACAGTAATTAAATAAAACCAAAAATTTTGGTTTTTGAAAATTTTTGGCTCGATAGCTCAGATGGTAGAGCAGAGGACTGAAAATCCTCGTGTCGGCGGTTCGATTCCGTCTCGAGCCACCATTTTACTTTAAATCCTAAAACATGTTGCATGTTCCTTGAAAAGGGAGCATGCTTTTTTTATTTCTTTATGTAAGGTCGGTCGTCGTTAGGGAGGGTATTAATCAAATCCATTCTTGTCGAGAATGATCGAATGGCCTTTATTTTAGCTTTTAGACTTAATTGCTATCGATTTTGACTTAATTTTTTTTGTTTTAACTTAATTACATCACGATTAGGCTTAATTTACAGTTCGAGTACCCTGCTGGGTATGTGCGTTACCCCACTCCTACCTCACAAACAACACCGATAGACCTCCAAAAAAGCGTGCAGAGATGAATGCACAGAACCATTCAGCTTCTTCACACTAAGATTCATAACATTTTCACTCCAAGATGGATTTTTAATACTGATAAAGAGGGATAAGTACTCAATCGTTCGAATATAGTGTATCAATTGGGATGAGGAAGGTAGTGATCATACAGATGGAATTTGAATGGGCGCTGTATTTGATCGCGAGTTACCTTGTTGGTTGCATCATGACAGGGTTTCTTGTAGCAAAGCTTATAAAAGGCGTTGATTTACGGTTGTTAGGCAGCGGAAATATAGGAGCGCGGAATGCTGGCAGAGTATTAGGGCCATCAGGATTCGTACTCACGTTAGCTGGCGACATTCTAAAAGCGGCTGCGGTCGTTTGGGCAGGAATACAATTTCAATATCCACCATATATACAGCTTCTCGGTTTTTTAGCGGTGATTCTAGGGCATCTCTATCCGATCTTTCTTCGTTTTCATGGTGGAAAGGGAGTGGCTTCCTTTATCGGAGGGATGATTATTTTTCACCCGATATCTGCGATCCTCGTAGCAGCTGCGTTTCTACTCTTTTATGGGATTAAAAGAAGTCTAACCGTAGCGGGACTTTTTGCCTTTGCACTCACACCTTTCTTCTACTGGCTGTTTGAAAAGCAGTGGCTTGAGACCTTGCTTCTGATTCCAATCAGCTTCCTTGTTGTGTATGTTCAAAAAGAAGATATAAAAGAACGCATCAAATTAACGGAATAGGTGTTAAAAAAGGGTATAAATCGGTGAATTTATGCTCTTTTTTATGTCGTTTATTTACAGTTGCATTACAAAATCCCTGAAATTCTGACAAAGCGAAATTCCTTATGATAGGATACTAGAGGTGCTAAAGACATAAGTACCAGTAGGTCTTTAGGCATATTTTAGAGATAGCAGAGAGAATCTTTAGGGGGAAATAGAAAAAAGTGAATAGTCGAAAAACCACTGAAAGATTTATTAAATATATCGCACTGCCGTTTGTTGCAGTGATTTTAATAGTGTCAGCATTCACGATGAATCCATCTAATACATCCGCGAGTAGTGACGATAACCAGTTGATTAAAACGGTGTATCACGTTTATGTAGATGGAAAGAAGGTTGGTACGGTTCGTGAAGAAAGTGTTGTCGATGAGACAGTCGACCAAATTCTCCAACAGGCAAAAGGTAGAAAGAATAACTTTACTTTTGCGGTGAGAGAGTCTATCGAGCTTAAGCCTGAAAAGATGTTCAGACCAGAGTTCGATAACGAAGAAGTAAGAGACAACCTGAAGAAGCAGTTAACGGTTGAAGTTGAGGCTTATCGTTTAGTCGTTGGCGGACAAACTGTTGCGTATGTTTCTAGCAAAAAAGAAGCGAAAGATACGTTGCTGAAGCTAAAGCTTGAGCATGTCTCAAAGCCTGAGCTAGATGACATTGAAAAAAAGAAAGCTGAGAATGAAAAGCTTGAAGTACCGGACTTAAAGCCGGGAGAACGAAAAGTGGTTGATATCGACTTTTCTTCGCCAGTTCTTATTCAAAAAGCGCAAACATCCATCAGTGAGCTCGTTACAGTAGATGATGCCATTTCTTCTTTAAAAGAAGGCAGTCTGCACAAAAAAGAGCATATGGTTCAAAAGGGAGAAACGGTTCAGTCCATCATTGAAAAATATCACTTAACGATGGATCAGTTCTTTACGCTAAACCCAAGGCTTATGCTAGTACCCGTTGTTCGTACGGGACAGGCAGTAACCGTTACAGAGAAAAAGCCTTTTACTGAAGTACTCGTATACGAGGCAACGCGTGTTCAGAATGAACTTCCTTTCCAGGTAGAGAAACAAGAAGACAATACGCTGGAAAAAGGACAGATCAAAACGGTTCAAAAAGGACAAAATGGATTAGAAGATATTACGTATACAACAAGAAAAGCCGATAATAAAGTGCTACAAAAAGAGATTTTAGAGAAGAAGCAAGTGAAAGAACCGGTTAAGGAAATTCAAAAGATTGGTACGAAAGTAATTCCTTCTAAAGGGACAGGCACTCTTTCTTGGCCCGCTGTAGGTGGATATATTTCTAGCCATAAAGGTACGCGTTGGGGTAAAGAGCATAAAGGAATGGATATTGCTCGACCTTCAGAACGATCGATCCTAGCTGCAGATAACGGTAGAGTTGTTTCTGCTGGATGGGATGGAGATTATGGGAACAAGATTATCATTGATCACAATAACGGCATGAGAACCATTTATGCGCATCTTGATTCGATATCTGTATCAGCAGGTGATGTGGTGCAGAAGAGGTCTAAGATTGGTGTGATGGGTTCAACGGGTCAATCCACTGGTGTGCATTTGCATTTTGAAGTGTATGAGAACGGTGTGCTAAAAGATCCAGCTGACTTTGTAAGTGAAAATTAAAGTAAGGTTAAAGTAGGTTGATTTTCGTTTCAGATGCTCGCTTTCCGCGGGGCAGGCGGTGAGCCACATTCGGACGTTTCACTTTTAAGTGTCTCACCTGCCCACCTGTCCCGCAGGAGTCTCGCATCTTACACTACAATCAACCATGCAATGAAGATAAATAACAAACAAGCCTCTTAGGAACAACAGCTTCCTAGGAGGTTTTTCATGCTCAAAACGAATAGAATTACTTTCAATATGTCTTTCACACACCGAAATTCCGACGGTAATCTTATGTGAAACCAACTTTTCTTTGTCTAAAATTAGAAGGTTTTGCTAGTAGTATGGAGAAAGTTTCAACTGTGATAAAATAGTAGAGATACCATATAATCGATACTACAAAATATTCTGCTATATATAAAATAGAGTTTCCGAAGAAGGAGCGTTCTCATGGATAAGAAAATTCTCGTTGTGGATGATGAAAAGCCCATTGCAGATATTCTGCAGTTTAATCTTGAAAAAGAAGGTTTTACCGTAACCTGCGCGTATGATGGCATCAATGCGTTAGAAAAGGTAGAAAAAGAGAAGCCGGATATGATTTTACTAGATATCATGCTTCCCCTAAAAGACGGCATGGAAGTTTGTCGTGAAATTCGTAAAAAGTACGATATGCCGATTATTATGCTTACAGCAAAAGACTCTGAAATTGATAAAGTATTAGGTTTAGAACTTGGTGCAGATGATTATGTGACGAAGCCGTTCAGCACGCGAGAATTAATCGCACGTGTTAAGGCTAACCTGCGCCGTCATCAGCAGGAATCTGAGCGTGAAGTAGATGAGAACAACGAGATCACGATCGGTTCTCTTACGATTCATCCTGATGCGTATATCGTGACTAAACGTGGTGAAACGATCGAGTTAACACATCGTGAATTTGAACTGCTGCATTATTTAGCAAAACATATCGGACAAGTGATGACGCGTGAACACTTGCTTCAAACGGTATGGGGATATGACTATTTTGGTGATGTAAGAACAGTCGATGTAACGGTTCGTCGTCTGCGCGAAAAAGTAGAAGATAATCCAAGTCACCCATTATGGATCATTACAAGACGCGGAGTGGGGTATTACTTAAGAAATCCTGATCAGGAGTAGTCATGATGGATAAAGTCAATTTTTTTAAATCAATACACGTTAAGTTTGTATTGATTTATGTATTGCTCATCTTAATAGCCATGCAAGTGATCAGTGTTTATTTTATTAACAATTTAGAATCTGATCTTCGGCAGAGCTTCTCTAAATCACTGTACGATAGAGTGAATTTATTAGAGTTTAACGTTGAGCAAAAGATGAAGGACAAAGATCGATACAAAGATAAAAAAGCCGAAGATGGCGAATCTCCAATAACGCTTGAAGAAGATATTCAAGCGTTAATTGACGAGGAGTTCGAAGAGAAAGAGATCCAGGTACTTAATGAAGATGGAACGGTACTTGCGAGTAATAAACTGCAATTGGTGGGGCAGATCAGCTTCAATCCTAAAATCAAGCTTGCTCTTGAAGGAACGGTCGATGATGAGATCATGCTTCATGAAGGAGAGCGGGTCATGGTGCTCGCCAAACCGATCAAGATTGATGCAACCGGTGAAAACATTGGTGCCATCTATTTGGTAGCTTCTATTGAAGGCATCTTTAAACAGATCTCTCGTATCAATAGTATTCTAGTGACCGGAACCGTAATCGCCCTTATTATTACTGGACTTCTAGGGGTCTTTTTAGCACGTACGATCACTCGTCCTATGGCAGATATGAGAAAGCAAGCTCTTGTTATGGCAAGAGGGGACTTTTCTCGAAAAGTTCAGCTGTATGGAGACGATGAGATCGGTCAGCTTGCTATGACCTTCAACAACTTAACAACAAAGCTTCAGGAAGCAACGGCCATTACAGAGAGTGAACGTAGAAAGCTGCGTTCCATTCTTACGTACATGACAGATGGTGTGATTGCTACAGACCGTGACGGAGCGATTATCCTGATGAACGACCGATCTGAAGAGATGCTGAACATATCCAGGCAGAACGCGCTAGGAACGCCTCTTATGGAGTTATTACGCTTAAATACGGAATACACGTGGGAAGAACTTTATAACGAATACGAATCCATGCTGCTCGATTTTAGTACAGACGACATGCATTATGTGGTGCGAGCAAACTTCTCCACGATACAAAAGGATGATGGGCCAATCAATGGTCTTATTTGTGTTCTTCATGATGTTACTGAACAAGAACAGATCGATAATGAACGACGTGAGTTTGTGTTCAACGTTTCACACGAACTAAGAACACCGCTGACGACGATGAGAAGTTATCTAGAGGCGCTGGCTGAAGGGGCGTGGCAAGATGAGAACATCGCTCCTCGTTTCTTAGAAGTGACTCAGAATGAGACAGAACGTATGATCAGGCTCGTAACCGATCTGCTTCAATTATCAAAAATGGACAGCAAAGATTATCGATTTAACTTTTTTGAGATTGATCTGGTTGAATTCTTGAACGGCATCATCGATCGTTTTGAGATGCTTGAAAAGGAAAACATCGAACTTTCCAGGTCCCTGCCTAAGCATAAGATCAATGTTCAACTGGATACGGATAAGATGACACAAGTGCTTGATAATATCATCTCGAACGCAATGAAATATTCTCCCGAAGGTGGAACGATCACCTTTAACGCTGCCGTAATTGGGCGCAAAGTGAAGGTAAGTATTTCCGATCAAGGTGTTGGAATTCCGAAGAATAACGTTTCAAAGATCTTTGATCGATTCTTTAGGGTAGACCGTGCCCGTTCTCGAGATATTGGAGGCACTGGCCTTGGTCTCGCGATCGCAAAAGAAATCGTACTTGCCCATGGCGGAGACATCTGGGCAGAAAGTGAGTGGGGCCAAGGAACGACCATCCACTTTACTCTTCCTTTAAAAAAGGTTAAGGAGGGGCTGCAACAATGAACTGGTTAAAGTGGATTACACATGCAAAAGAAGTGATCACTTTTTTCAAAAAGAATTATGAACATATCAAATCGATCGCGCTTATTTTCTTGATTGGATTGAGTCTTGTTCTTACATGGAGCTTATGGACATTTAAACCGAGCTATCCATCGCTAGAGGGAGCTCGTATCGTTAAAAAACAAGAAGTTGATGTTGAAGCTGAAGTGAAACAGCTCGTCTATCCGACACAGGTAATCTATCATAGCGGAAACGATTTATATGGACTTGAAGCAAACAGTTTAATAAGAGATTTCCATATGGGATTAAATGAAACCAAATTTATGTTTGATACGGGTGCCAAAAGCAGCAGATCGTTCGATCCGGACGAAAAATTCTTACGAGACAACAAGTACGTGGAGATAATTTATCCTACCGGAATCACTCAAGATATTTATAAAGAAATTTTCTCATTTGAAACAGATGTTCAAGGAAAGCTTCCTAAAATGGACCGTATATTCTTATATCAGGATAAGTTAACTGATAGTATTGAAGGCTATCTAGTTTCCTATCAAGCACCGAGAAAAATGCAAAAGATTACAGCTGCCAACAATAAGCTTAATCCGTTAATAAAAAATATGGATGAGTGGGTGGAGAACGGAAGCTTTACGCCATATATCAACTATGATGTTGAGACTGCCGATAAAGAAGGCCAGGCTGAGGTAACAAAAAGATACTATTTCCCTAAGAACTCTCTAGAGCTGACTCGTTATACGTATTTTTCAAACTCTACAGGCGAGGACACGTACGAAATGTACAAGAAGGCTCTATTTAAAGACCCATTAGCTGTGAAAAGTGCTTCTGATAAGAATCAGATCACATACGCAGATGGTACTGCTGCAATGGTTGTTAACGAGGTTATGAATCGTTTTACGTATACAAATTTTTCCGGCAATCGAAACCAGAATTCAACACCAAATATATCGCCGCTTTATCAGTCCAAAGATTACATTAACACTCATGCTGGATGGGGGAACCCCTACATTCTATCCGACTTAACAGGAGATTCAGCTGGCTTCTGGTTATTTATTGAGAATTTGCCTGTATTGGACCCAGAGATGCAAATGAGTTTAGTATGGCTTGAGAATGAATTAAAAGAATACCAACGATCACTAACTCAGTTACAATTAGGCCAAAAACCAGATCTATCACAGAAAATGACGATTCCATCGGGATTTGAAGTCATTAAAGAGCTTGAAGAAAAAGAATACAACATGAACTATATCCAGGATATTCGAATCGGATTAACGATGAAAAAGCAAAAACAACCACACATCTATCGATTAGAACCTCAATGGTTTATCAATTCGAATATTGATTCAAAAGGATGGCGACCATTATTCACAGAGACGGGAAAGGAAGGATTTTAATTGAATTGGCAAAGAACAAAAAGTATTTTTATCCTTACCTTTCTTGTCTTAAATCTATTTTTAGGTTATCAGCTCTATCAAAAGAACGACATTAACAACATCTCCAGACTTACGGAACAGCCTTTAGAAGAGAGATTAGCGAACAACAAAATTTCACTTTCAGAAAAGCTGCCAAAATATAAAGAAAAACAAACCTTAATCAGTGCACAGCGTTACAAATTTTCTGAGGAAGAAAAGAAATCTCCTTCTAAGAATGTATCACTGGATAAGGAAGAGAGCACAGACATCACCCTTCATTATGATCTTACCAAACCGATGGATCTTCCGAAAAAGGATTCAAAAGATCTGATCTCAGAGCTTAATCAATTTGCAGAAGAGAACATTTCACGCGGCAAGGAATACGCTTTTTACGAATGGGATAAAGAGAGCAACACCGTGTGGTTTACCCAGGTCTATCAAGAAAAAAGAATCTTCTATAACCCTACTAATTTTGGTATTGTTGCGGATGCAAAAGATTATGATGCACCTAACGGAATGCTTAAGTTCAAACTCGATGACAAAGGAAACCTTACTAATTTAACGCAAACCTATCTCTTTATTACGAGACAAGGTGCTTTTCAACAGATCATATCACCTAGTAAGGCGCTTGAAAAATTATTAGAAACGAACCCTAAAAAAGGTGATCATATACAAAGAGTAGAGCTTGGCTACTATAGCCTTGTTGGTGAAGGGGAAGTTCAAGTTTATACACCTACTTGGTTCATAAAAACCAAGAACGGACAGTATTTAGTTAATGCGACTGACAGTTCCATTCAAGTTTTGACGGAAAAGGCAGAGTAGAGAGGAACATGCGGTTATGAGTTTAAAATTTAGCGTTCTTGCAAGCGGCAGTTCGGGAAACGCTGTTTACGTTGAAACCGAACAAACACGCTTGCTCGTGGATGCGGGCTTAAGTGCCAAACAGATTCAGATTTTATTTGAAAAAGCAGCATGTGGTGAGGTTGCCGACATTGACGGAATCCTCGTCACGCATGAACATAGCGACCATATTAAAGGACTCGGTGTGCTCGCTCGAAAATTTAAGCTACCGATCTATGCGAACAAAAACACGTGGAATGCCATGAACGGTCTGATTGGAGAAGTGGCGACCGAGCAAAAGTTTGAGTTTGAGATGGAAAGTGTTAAAACGTTCAACGATTTAGAAGTTGAATCTTTTGGCGTGTCACATGATGCGGCTGAGCCCATGTTCTATGTATTCCATCACAACGGTCGAAAACTTGCGCTCATGACGGATACGGGCTATGTGAGCGATCGTATGAAGGGAATTATTCGTGACAGCCACTCGCTCGTGATTGAATCGAACCATGACATCAACATGCTCATGATGGGACGATATCCGTGGAACATTAAACGCAGAATCTTAGGGGACCATGGTCATATTTCAAACGAAGATTGTGGACATGCTCTCGCTGATGTAATCGGTGACGGCACGAAACATATCTACCTTGCTCACTTGAGTAAAGATAACAACATGAAGGATATTGCTCGCTTAGCTGTAGAGCAGACGTTAAAAACGTATGATATTTCAGCGGGTGAACAAGTGATTCTGCATGATACAGATGCGAGTCAGCCTACAAAATTGGCTTTAGTATAAAATACTTACTTGTTTAAAGTAAGCCGTTTCCGGAAATAACAATAAGTGTGGGAAATTATGAAAAATAACCCAAAATGTCCATAATTTCAGGACTAATTGCTTATACTAGGTTATGAATTCATCCATTTTATTGTTGAAAGGAACGGTGAGGAGCATATGGGCTATTACGATGATGATTATGAATCACCATCTCGACAAAAAGGAAACCGTGGAGGAAAGTTTCTACCAGCTTTACTAGGAGCTATTTTAGGCGGTTTGCTTGTCCTATTTACAGTACCTGCACTAGGAGGAGCTGGTCTTTTACCAGACAATCTGTATCCTCCGAACGAAGAACAAAACGGTCTAGGTACTGACGAAGATGTAGAACAGCGAAAAGTGGATGTCGATCTGACTACGAATGTAACAGATGCCGTTGATAAAGCATCTGGAGCGGTAGTGGAAGTCATCAACATTCAGCAGACTGATTTTTGGAGCCAGCAGCCAGCAGGCACGGGATCAGGTGTTATTTATAAAAAAGAAGGCAACAAAGCGTATGTAGTAACAAACGATCATGTTGTTGCGGACGCGAACCAGATTGAGATCACGCTTAGCAACGGAACGAAGCTTAAAGGTACATTACGCGGAACCGATCCTCTGATGGACTTAGCTGTAGTTGAGATTGATGGCAGCAAGGTCGATAGTGTAGCGGAATTTGGCGTGTCAGGTGACTTAAAACGTGGTGAACCTGCCATCGCGATCGGTAACCCACTCGGAAATTTCCCTGGATCAGTCACACAAGGTATCGTTTCGAGTGCGGACCGTTCGATTCCAGTTGATCTGGATCAAGACGGAAATCCTGATTGGCAAGCTGAAGTTATTCAAACAGACGCAGCGATCAACCCTGGTAACAGCGGTGGAGCACTGATTAACATCGCAGGTCAGGTGATCGGTATCAACTCTTCTAAAATCGCACAGAACGAAGTAGAAGGAATCGGATTTGCTATTCCATCTGATGTGGCAAAACCGATCATTGAAGACCTTGAGAACTATGGTGAAACACGCAGACCGTTCTTAGGCGTTAACATCATTCCACTTTCTCAAGTGAACACGTATCAGCGTGAACAAACGCTGAAGATTCCAGACAGCGTACAAGAAGGTGTAGTTGTTATGGAGATCACGTCAGCTTCACCAGCAGCTCGTGCGGGTATTAAGGAAATGGACGTAATTGTCAAGATGGGTGGAGAGAAGATCAAAGACCCAATCGCTCTTCGTAAGTTCCTTTATACAAAAGCGAAGATTGGTGATGAGGTGGATGTGACGTTCTATCGTGATGGGAAGAAGAAGACCGTGAAAGTTGAATTGAGCGGTGGTAATCAATCTCAATAAAAGTGGGAACAGGGGGCTTTAAGGTCTCCTGTTTTTTCTTTTTGGTGAGGCTCTGGTGACTTTAAGAGTGAGTTGATTTCCGTTTCAGGTTGCTCGCTTTCCGCGGGGCAGGCGGTGAGCCACATTCGTACGTTTCACTCTTAAGTGTCTCACCTGCCGAGGAAAAGAAATAAAAAAGATTACCCTCCATTCTAAAAAGAATTAAAAAGTAATTCAACATGTGGACAACTTTATTTTAGCGGAATGTTTACACCCAGCTGTAAATTCGTTAGTGTATTAAGAAGGATTGTGGATAAGTTAGGAGTGAAAAAATTTGGTTATTATTTGCTGCAAAGACCATGCTGAGCTTGGGATTGACATCATTGTGGACGAGTTTGAAACGCCCCCTGTAGTAGAGTTACTAACAGAGAATGATGAGTTATCAACAGGTTGTGAATACTGCGATAACAAAGGTGTATATAAAGTATCGAACATATGAACGCCTACAAGATATAGCACCAATTGTGCATATGTGGATAAGTTCTGGGGATAACTTATTTGAAAGGAAGTTTTCAACAAGTGAATATTTCAATCGTTTCCGTAGGGAAATTAAAAGAAAAATACTTAAAACTAGGTATTGATGAATACTTAAAGCGATTAGGACCTTATGCAAAAGTAGATATTATCGAGGTGCCAGATGAAAAAGCACCTGAAACTTTAAGTGATCAAGAGATGATCATGGTTAAAAACGCTGAAGGTGAAAGAATTTTAGCAAAAATCGGCCAAGATGTGCATGTGATTGCTATGGCTATTGAAGGAAAAGCAGTCTCATCAGAAGATTTGGCAAGAAATTTAGATCAGCTTGCAACTTATGGAAAAAGCAAAGTTGCATTTGTCATTGGTGGCTCTTTAGGGTTGAGTGATGCTGTTATGAAGCGGGCGAATGAGAAGATTTCATTTGGTAAGATTACGTATCCACATCAGTTAATGAAGTTGGTGTTGGTTGAGCAGATTTATCGGGCGTTTCGGATTAATCGGGGTGAACCTTATCATAAATAAATAACGATCTTTTAATAGAAACAGCACCTATTTAACTACTTAATATAGGTGCTGTTCTTGGTGTGATTTTGTATTTTGGTATCTAACTATTAAAAACATAAAAACAGGATACTTCAACCCATTTTTCTTAATCTTATTATTAACTTTGCTTCCTACCTTCGCGCACTCCATCGATTCACCAGTCCAACTAGATGACCATTTACGAAAATAACCCCAACTATGATGATTGTTCCCCCAAGTAAACTTGTGAAAATAACCTTTTCATGTAGAAGTAGCACGGCTGCTATCAGTGTAGAGACTGGTTCAAGGTATAAGAAAACAGATACTTGAGTGGCCTCCAACACCTCTAATGCTTTTGCCCAGTACCAGTAGGCAATACCGGATACAAAGACTCCAAGGAAGATAAGATGAGCCCATTCTACTCCATCTAGAAGAGTAAGCTTTTCCCAGCTTTTGTTCTGATAGATGAATGGGAGAGTAAGCAAAAGTCCCAAAGTACTCATGTAAAAGGTGAGGACCAATGCAGGCAATGGCACTTTTAGGCTTTTTAGTAAAACTGAATAAATGGCCCAATTTAAGGTACTGAGAACCATCAGTAGATACCCGATGTTGATCGAGAATCCTAATGACCTGTCTCCACCTGCTGTTGTGACCAGCAATACACCACTAATGGCCAAAATAATTCCAATAGCCTTTGGAAATGTCATCTTTTCATGCAGAAAGACCATGGAAAGAACGACGGTGAAAATTGGGGATAACGTAATGAGCCATCCTGCAGAGGATGCATCAATGGATAAAAGCGCGCTTGCCTGAATAACTTGATGAAGAAAAACCCCAAGAATCCCTAATACAATTAAGTGTGGGATATACTGTATCGGTAGCTTCATGGAATGTTCCTTTTTTACAAGGATAAGTACTAATAAAAATAATGCACCTATACCAAAACGGATGACCAGAAGAGTAAAGGGATCAAGCTTGTCCAGTACCGCTTTAGTCGAGACAAAGGATATTCCCCAAAGGCTGATGGACATGGTGGCATACAATGAGGCTCCTAGCATTTTTCGAAATGAAATCATAGATAGGCTTTCCTTTCTCAATTAATTCTTCTACCATCTTATGCTTGTCCTAAAAACATGAGAATGAGAAGATTATCTAGGATCAAGAAAGTTCTTGAGAAGCGGAAGCACAGGGACGGTTCTCGTGCTTCATTTACTTAACATACTTTGCAAGGGAAGTTACTTAATATGTTAATTTCTTCTTTAAATTATTTATTAGCATCCTAAATATACGAAATGTACCTTTGATTCATTCCAGTTTAATAAGGGTATTTAATATGTGAGATTTGGCCGTTTAATATTGGCTATGAATAAAACTTAGATGTAGCGAGTCAATGGCACCCTATTCCGAACGCTCCTTGAAAAAAAGAGTAATCCGGAGTTAAGACAGTATTTGTTTTAAAAGGGAGATTCATTATGAAAATCTATACGATTGGACATTATAATCATTCAAAAGAGCAGTTCATAAAGATACTCGAAGCAGCAGAAATTAGTTTTGTTGCAGATGTACGGGCATTTCCTGCAAGTCGTAGGAATGCACATTTTAATAAAGAAAACATGGCCCAATGGTTGAGAGAAGCAGGAATTTATTATCGACATTACCCAGGTCTTTGCGGTAGAAGAAAAATAGCCGGGGATGTAGGAGAGCAATTGAACGAAGGTTGGAATAACCGTTCATTTCACAACTATGCCGATTATACGCTCACGGATGATTTTCAGTATGCTTTGAAACAGCTCCAGGAACAAGCTAAAGAAAAAAATCTGGTTTATATGTGTTCAGAACATCACCCGGCAAGATGCCACCGTCTGCTTATCAGCAACTGGCTACAGGCAAATGGATGGGATGTGCGTCATCTCATACCTAATTTCAAGGGAGATCCTAGGATAGTCTCTCATGAATTGGGACAGTGGGGAGCCGTGCCAATCATTGAAGAGGATGGGACCGTCGTGTATCCGAAACTATAAAATGAGAAAATGCAAACATAGATGCCTGTCCCAACTAAAAGGGGCAGGCACTTTTTTTAGGGAAGCATGAAGACCGTTTTCGACGCTTCATTTATGGAAAAAAAGAAGTGCTTTTCTATAATTTCTATTAGCCGAGATTGCACATATGTAAGAATTTAATTTTATAATGTTGTTTTGAAAAAATGATAGAACATAATTATAAAAACCTGCACAGGGTGTACTATTTTTATGTTTTTTATTTCATGCAGTAGTTACTGTTTTATTTAACATTATTACATGTAGGAGAAATACCCTATAATCAACCCAATACCGGGGTTATTCTAACGGAGTTTTCTGTTAACAGACAAAAAGAATTTAGGTTCACGGTCACTATGGGTATGGCATAGGATAGCTGTAAATTTAGGATATGTAGGTGATTAAGTTGAAAGAGCCTTCTATTGTTTACAGTGAAATACCTTTTGTTGCGATTTACGAAAATATATTGAGTGATAGTGAATGTCAGCAATTAATAGCTTTAGCCAAAGAACATTTAAAGCCTTCAACGGTGGTTGGAGCAGCGGATATACGAAAATCAGATCAAGCGTGGCTTCCTCATCTGTTAAATGAAACGGTTCATCAGATTGCACAGCGCGTTGCCTCTATCGTAAACAAGCCGCTTACTCATGCAGAACAGTTACAAGTGGTTAGGTATCAGGTCGGCGGAAAATTTGATGCTCATTATGATACGTTTAGTCCCTCCACTCAGTTAGGGAGAACATATTTATCGAATGGAGGACAACGGATCGTAACAGCCCTTCTCTATTTAAACTCTGTGACTACTGGAGGAGGAGAAACTTTTTTTCCATCGCTAAATTTCGAAGTAGCTCCTACAGAAGGGAGTTTACTCGTTTTTGAAAACTGTATAAAAAATACAGATCACCCACATCATCTTTCACTTCATGGTTCTCGTCCCTTAACAAAAGGTGAGAAATGGATAGCTACGCTCTGGTTCAGAGAAAAGCCACGTCACTAGTGATCATCATGTAAAAGCCAGAGATATTATCAAGTCTCTGGCTTTATTGATTTTGATAGAAGTCACGGTTTACCTGAATGATTTTGTTTTCCTTTTCCAGGGTAGAGAGATAGATAAAGGGTGAGAGGAGAACGATATGAACTGGACAGTAGTGGTTAGCACATTTTTTATCATTTTTTTAGCCACATTGGCTTTAATGAAGTTTAATAAAAAAAGTGAACTCTATGTTACAGGTTGACATTCTCCTAAGTTCGTACTAGTATAGGGAATTATTTAGAAATATATATTAAAGATAGCAAGCTATGATTGCTGTAGGTCGTACTATAGCAGGAGCAGCTTCTGGAGAGACCGCATGTTAAGCGGCGCCGAAGGGTTCACAATCTCAGGCAAACGGACAGAAGAGTATTGAATTTTGACTTTGTTGTGCCTGTCATTTATAGCGCAGTGAATGCTTTTTTCATATTCTAATGTACAAGAGATTGGAGATTCTTCCAGTCTCTTTTTTTCGTTGTATTTGCATCTTAGAAGGAGGATTCATACGTGTCACAGCAAGAGTTGAAGAGAGATTTAGCTAACCGCCATGTGCAGCTGATTGCCATTGGCGGAACAATTGGTACGGGGTTATTTTTAGGTTCAGGAAAAGCGATTCAGCTTGCCGGACCGTCTGTTATATTTGCTTATTTAATCGTTGGTACTGCATTGTTTTTTATGATGAGAGCACTAGGGGAACTGTTGCTTTCGAAGGAAGGCTATGAGTCGTTTACCGATATCGCGGAGGATTATCTTGGTCCGCGAGCTGCGTTTATCACAGGATGGACGTATTGGTTCTGCTGGATCATGACAGCGATGGCAGATGTGATAGCGGTCGGTGTCTATGTACAATATTGGTTTAACATACCGCAGTGGGTTCCGGCGATTGTCTGTTTGCTTCTTTTACTTGGACTGAATCTTTTAACGGTAAAGCTTTTCGGGGAATTGGAGTTTTGGTTTGCTTTAATTAAGGTGGTTACGATTTTAGCGTTGATTGTGATTGGTGTTGTTCTACTTGTTGTTGGTTACCAGACGGATGCGGGAACGGTCTCTATAAACAACCTGTGGGATCATGGAGGTTTGTTTCCTAATGGCATGACGGGATTCTTACTCTCTTTTCAGATGGTTGTTTTCGCGTTTGTCGGAGTAGAATTGGTTGGTGTGGCTGCAGCAGAAACGTCTGATCCTAGAAAGAATATTCCCTCTGCGATCAATAAGATTCCACTTCGCATTCTATTCTTCTACGTTGGCGCATTGATCGTGTTGCTTTGCATCAATCCTTGGACAGAGTTAAACGCAGTGGAAAGTCCGTTTGTTAAAACGTTCAGCTTAATAGGAATTCCGCTTGCAGCTGGGATTATTAATTTTGTTGTACTGACTTCAGCGGCATCTGCCTGCAACAGCGGATTATTTTCAACGAGTCGTATCCTATTTACTTTAAGCAAGAGTAAACAGGCTCCTCGATCTTTTAAGAAACTAACGAAAAATTCGGTGCCTGGTAACGCGCTTTGGATTTCGGCTGTAGTTGTTTCAGTGGGAGCGCTACTCAGCAAGCTGATTCCAGAGCAAGCTTTTGGTATCGTAACAACCATCAGTGCCATCTGTTTCATCTGGGTGTGGAGCGTGATCTTGATCAGCCATATTAAATACCGTAAAACACGTTCAGACCTGCACAAAAAGTCAACATTCAAAGCACCTTTTGCTCCATTCGTTAACTATGTGGTACTCGCCTTGTTCGGTTTAATTTTAATCGTGTTACTTGTGGCAGAAGCTACACGTCCGGCGTTATTGCTGACACCTATTTGGTTTATTCTGTTGTTTATTCTTTTTTCGTTTAGGAAAAGACCTTAAACTAATATTATACACACTAAAAAAGTAGAGGAACTCGTGTTGGTTTCTCTACTTTTTAAATCGCTCTTTTCTAGAAGATAGTTGCTTTTAACTCCGTCACCTTTGACTATTGATTGGAGTGGAAGGTTGCCTTATACAATTTCATTCTTTAATAAATTATGCCGATCATATATTTTTTCAAAAAGGATTCCAGCTATATAGTAAAAACCTAGTCCAAAGAAAATATGAGTAAGTGTAAACTTTGCACCGAATGAAGTGAATTCATATACTAGTACGGGTAGTTTTACAGTGGACCAAGCTCCTAAGAAAAACACGATATAACGAACGCTAGCTCCCTTTTTTAATAATAACACTGCTATGGGAAAGGCTATATAAAGTGGACCGGCAGCAACAGTTGCTAATATTAAGGTGAACAAGATTCCATATATACCCGATTTGTCACCCATATATTTTATTAAAGATTCTTTTTTTATCCACTGATCTAATAACCCTACTAAAATAAAAATCGGTGGAAGTAAAAACAGCATATTCCAGAGACTTTCAGCAGTTAACTGAATAGTATTCATGGCAATAGACTGATTTATATATACAATTACTAACAGTCCCAATAGTAATACTAGAAAGAGACGATATCTTTTTAATTTTTTCACACCATCACCACCCAAACTATCCATGCAAATAGAAGAGACATAATTATGGCAGAGGCATTTCGAGCATACGCAAAACTCCTCCCAAATATTTTTTGTTCCATAGTTAAAGTAGCAAGTCCTACAGACATTAGGGTAGACATTAAGACCGCTACTTGAGGGAGGGCAGCACCATTTTGAACGAGTGTACGACCGAGAGGAAAGACAATAAAGCTTGGAACTAAAGCAACAGAGCCAAGAATTGTAGAATAAACCATACCTAATAATCCCGAATTTTCACCTATCACTGAGGATATCAAGTCAGGTGACAATAATGACAACGTTAATCCAACAAATAACATGATTGCTAATAAATCTGGGAGAACTTTTCGAAACATTTTCCATGCACTAATTAACGCTAATTTTGTTTTGAGTTTATTTTTCTTAAAAGATATTATCAAATAAATAGCGGCTAAGCTGTATAGAATGATTCCGCTAAGCATTAATTTGTGTCTTCCAATCGTTATATTTCTCTAGAAAAAAGGATAAATTCTTTATTTTTTCCTCTATATCCAACTGATGTTCTTCTAATTTTTTCTTTCCAATGGCGGTTATTCTGTACATCCTTATTGGCTTGTGTTGATCAGTGGTATTCAAATAAGATTCAATTGCTTCTTCTTGCTCCAATTTTTTTAATGTACGATACAAGATCGCGCTATCGATGGGATTGACAGGAAGCTCTTCTTCACATTTTTGCAATAGTCTTCCCCCGTAATTATCTCCTTCTGTAAGAAATAACAATAGAAATGCTCCTGTATGTCTTCCTGTATGTTTCATGATGTATACACTCTCCATTTCTAATTTATTTATTTACTGTCATTAACAGTATACTGTCGTTAACAGTGTTATGTCAAATCTTGAATAATACCACCCCAACAACTAACATTGCGTTTCTATCGTCAATTTCCTCATAACACGTTTATCTTTTTTATGAATTGTGCTCTAATAAGAAAGAGTTAAAAAAGCAGGTAGCTTACGTGCACAAAAGCTTTTGGTGTATGTATAATGAGTTTGCGAAATGAGGAAATACTTTGAAAAGATTTAAGAAGTTCTATATAGAAATTACAAGCATCTGTAATTTGGCGTGTCATTTTTGTCCTCCAACTGAACGAGCAAAGCAGTTCATTTCTGTTGATGATTTTACAAAACGATTAGACCAGATCAAGCCTTATACTGATTTCATCTATTTGCATGTAAAAGGTGAGCCACTGCTTCATCCGAAAATCGATCAGCTTTTAGACTTAGCTCATGAAAGAGGGTTTAAAGTTAATATCACTACGAATGGAACGCTCATCAAAAAGAATTGGGACAAGCTTATCAATAAGCCTGCGCTCAGACAGATGAATTTTTCCCTTCATAGTTTTGATGGCCACGTCGGTCAGAGTATGACGGATAAAGAAGAATACGTAAGAACGATTCTTTCTTTTGTACAAGAAGCAACGAGGGAATCTCCGTTATTTGTTTCTTTAAGGCTTTGGAACCTGACGCAAGACAATGCGACGAACTTGGAAAAACAGCGTAACCGTCAGCTGCTTGAGATTATTGAAAACGAATTTAATCTCGGGTTTAGAATTGAAGAAAAGCTCACTCCGGGTAAAGGAATTAAACTGGCTGATCAAATCTTCATCAATCAAGATTACGAGTTTAAATGGCCGGCACTTCATGAGGAAGAGGATGACGGAAAAGGATTCTGCTACGGCCTCCGCAATCAAGCGGGTATTCTGGCGAACGGTACAGTCATTCCATGCTGCTTAGATGGAGAAGGTGTTATCAACTTAGGAAATATTAATGAAACACACTTTTCAACTATTATTGAAGGTGACCGAGCAAATAATCTTGTAGATGGTTTTTCGCGAAGAGAAGCTGTTGAGGAACTTTGCAGAAAATGTGGTTATCGTAAGCGGTTCGGTAAATAGAACGAAACATATGTTAGACATTTAAGGCGGGGAGTTACCCTGTCTTTTTTTATGAGAAAAAAACGCACCTAATCTCAAGAACTCTGAAGCAGCAAATTCTTATCAGAAATCGTGATTAGGTGCGTTCATTATCTATTATTTTAATTTAACATCAAATCGATCAGCGTCCATCACTTTTACCCATGCTGCGATAAAGTCGCGCACGAATTTTTCTTGGTTGTCGTTCTGCGCATACACTTCAGCGAGTGCGCGAAGTTCTGAGTTGGACCCGAACACAAGATCAAAGCGGGAAGCTGTTCGCTTCACTTCTCCTGATTTACGGTCGCGGCCTTCGTACTCGTTAAAGCCTTTTGATTTCCACTCCACGCCCATGTCGAGTAAGTTTACGAAAAAGTCATTCGTTAAGGTGCCAACACGGTCGGTGAATACACCGTGTTTCGTATTCTTATAGTTTGTCCCAAGAACGCGAAGACCTCCGACTAGGACGGTCATTTCAGGTGCCGAGAGACCTAGTAGCTGTGCTTTGTCTACAAACATCTCTTCAGGGCTTGTGCTATATTCTTTCTTTTGATAGTTGCGGAACCCGTCTGATACCGGCTCTAATACATCAAAAGAAACAGCGTCCGTTTGTTCAGGCGTTGCATCACCGCGTCCAGGAGTAAATGGAACCGTTACATCAAAGCCCGCATCTTTTGCTGCTTTTTCAACAGCAGCACTTCCGCCAAGAACGATTAGATCAGCTAAACTCACCTTCGTGTCGAGCTGGTTTTGTAGATCTTGATAGATTCCTAGAACTTTCTCTAATTGTTCAGGTTCGTTCGCTTCCCAATCTTTCTGAGGTGCTAGGCGGATACGTGACCCGTTCGCACCTCCGCGCATATCAGAAACACGGTATGTGCTTGCTGAAGCCCAGGCTGTTTTGACGAGCTCACTCACCGATAATCCTGTATTTAGAATCTTTTCTTTTAACTGAGCGATGTCAGACGGTGATAGATCATAATCTACACTCGGAACTGGGTCTTGCCAGATGAGTTCTTCGTCCGGCACCTCTGGACCTAGATAACGAACTTTAGGCCCCATGTCACGGTGAAGCAATTTAAACCAAGCACGTGCAAAAGCATCGGCGAATTCATCTGGATTCTCGTAATAACGGCGAGAGATTTTTTCATAGTCCGGATCCATACGTAACGCCATATCAGCTGTTGTCATCATCGTCTTCACACGGATCGAAGGGTCTTCTGCATCTGGAGCCATGTGCTCTTCTGTCATATCAACGGGACTCCATTGATATGCGCCTGCTCTACTCTTCGTTAACTCCCATTCGTAACCGAACAGAAGGTCAAAGTATCCATTATCCCATTGTGTTGGGTTCGACGTCCAAGCTCCATCAACACCACTCGAAATGGTGTCGCGTCCTTTTCCACTGCCGTGACGGCTCAGCCAGCCTAGTCCTTGTGTTTCGATGTCTGCTGCTTCAGGATCGTCTCCTACAAGAGAAGGATCGCCTGCGCCATGTGCTTTTCCGAATGTATGACCACCTGCGATAAGAGCAACTGTTTCTTCGTCATTCATCGCCATACGGCTAAACGTGTCACGAATATCACGAGCACTTGCGAGTGGATCAGGCTTTCCGTTCGGCCCTTCAGGGTTCACGTAGATCAGACCCATCTGAACCGCAGCGAGCGGCTCTTCTAGCTCACGGTCACCAGAATAACGGTTGTCCGCTAACCATTCTTTTTCCGTTCCCCAATAAACATCTTCTTCTGCATGCCAAATATCTTCACGTCCACCAGCAAAACCAAACGTTTTTAGCCCCATGGATTCGATCGCTACGTTACCAGTGAAAACAAGGAGATCTGCCCAAGAGATCTTATTGCCGTATTTTTGTTTGATCGGCCATAAAAGACGGCGAGCTTTATCAAGGTTTACGTTATCTGGCCAACTGTTTAGAGGTGCGAAGCGCTGAGAACCTGATCCACCGCCACCGCGTCCATCAGCCGTACGGTATGTACCTGCAGCATGCCAAGACATACGGATGAAGAAAGGACCATAGTGACCATAATCCGCTGGCCACCAATCTTGGCTGTCGGTCATCAACGCATGAAGATCTTTTTTCAGCGCATCGTAATCTAACTTAGAGAACTCTTCACGATAATTAAAGTCGTCACCCATCGGATTGGATTTTTTGTCATGTTGGCGAAGAACATTTAAATTGAGCTGGTTCGGCCACCAATCCTTATTTGTCGTACCGTGTGGCGCTCTTGAAGTCGTAATCGCACTATCCTTGTGGTGTGTGACAGGACATTGACCTGCTGATGTGTGCTCTTTTTGATCGGGCTTGTTGTTGTTTTCCATTACAATTTCCCCTTCCTTTTTTGGAACTTAAAAATTGCAAAACACGAAAAGCCAAGATGTTAAATATTTGATTATTGTGATAACTCAATTATAGTGGACAGGTATGTGGATTCAAAGCGTAATGCATCTTCATTAACTGTATTTAACTTTAAAGTGGATAACTTATTTACAAACTCTTCTTTCTAAAAAAAGAATGTTGCTTTCAAATGTTGTAGAGTGAAACGTCAGAAATGGCTCACCGGTATGCCCACGGAGAGCGAGTAGGTTGGAACGAAAATCATTCCCTTTATAAGAGCAATAAAACTTGCAAACATAGCGGAACAAAAAAGTTTTGAATATTACAAAAAAATACATATTAATAGGTTTTAAGAACTAGTATACTTAGGGTATATAGTAAATAAGGACCTGTACTACATACTTAAAAAATGAAAATTTTGAAGGGGGTAAATTTGTGAAAAAGTTAGTATCATTAGCTTTATTATGTTTATTGTTAGTAGGCATTGTCACACCTGCTTATGCAGCAGAAGATGACGACATCGCTAAAGCGTTAGAGATGATTGAAAAGACCAACAGAGACATTGATAAGAAGATTGAAAAAGCGGTTCAAGAAGCAGATTCGCTACATGCTGATTATCTTTTAGAGATTCAAAAGTTAGAAGAGGGAGATAAAGTAGTAAAATTAGATGAAGAGGTGCAAAAAATCCTCTCAGAAATGAATAACTTGAGTAGTGATGAAAAAGATAAACTGAATAAGTTAACAGAGAAGCTCAAAGAGACATCTGCAAAAAGAGATGAAGAAAAATTACGGATTCAAAATAAGATGGACCAAATAGAGAATGAAATTGATACAGTAACGGCGGAATTAGTTTCAACTGATGATTCTAAAAAGTTAGAAGAAAAACTAAAAAAGCTCAATGAAAAGTTAAAAGAAAAAGATCAAAAGTATGCAGATAAAACAAACAAGTTTACAAAAGATCTTCAAAAAGTTATAGATGGTATATATAATGAAACGCTAAAAATGTCGGCTGAAGCAATTGAAAAGGCGGCAAAAAAAGGTGTTATTGCAGAATGCAGTTGGAAACTAGTGCGCTTTGCTGATCAATGGGTATGGATAGATCCTGTCAGAGTAATCAGATTCACTAAAGGAGGATAAAAAATAATTTAATTCTAAACAAGGAATTAGCCTGTTTATAATAGAATTACAGCTAAAGCGAGTCTTAATTCGGAGACTCGCTTTTATTGATGTTCTTAGATAGGGGGTATCTCGAATGTCTTTTCACATAGGCAAAAAAGGTTCAACGATCGAAAAGGTGTCATTTGAGACATTTAATATAAGTCTTCTAGCTCGTGGAGATGGTGTAGATATCATGCTGCAGACGATAGAAGCTAACGAACCTTTTTATGTATATCCCAGTGATAATCCAAATGTAATGGAATTTTTTTATATCATTAAAGGTGAGATGATTTGCGAATTAAATGGACAGAAAGTTCTATTGGGCCCTCAAGACTACTATTATGCGAGTGATCTAGAAGAGCCTGTATATTTTACTGCTATTACTGATGTAGAATATTTATGGGTCATTACAGAACCTGCTTTTTATCAATTAAGTGAGAGTGTTATACAGCTGAAAGATATAGTAGACCAAGTAGAAATAAAAGATAGATATACATTTAAGCATAGTGAAAGGGTAAGTCTGTATGCTATGCAAATTGCAAAGAAACTAATGCTTCCTAAAGAGAAGGTCGAAACCTTATATATAGCTGCATTGTTACATGATATTGGAAAGATCAATACGCCTACAGAAATATTAACAAAGCCTGAAAAACTGACAGAGGAAGAATTTTCTGTTATAAAACGTCATCCTTCAGATGGTGCGGAGATGGTTAAAGATCTCTATTATGAAGGTGTAGCACAAATCGTTGAGCAACATCATGAAAGATTGAACGGAAGCGGGTATCCGAAACAGCTTAAAGGTGATGAGATTTCTTTAGAAGCACGAATTATAGCGGTAAGTGATACATTTGACGCTATGACAGAAGATCGAGCTTATCGAAAAGCCTATGATGCACAAGCGGCTATTAATGAACTAATAAGGCTGCAAGAGTCTCATTATGACAAAAGTGTTGTTGACGCTTTAATAGAGATTTTGAAAGAAGAAAAGCGGATTTAAACAGGTCTAATGATTAAGATGAAATTCTTCTCGTAAAAGATGCATGATATTGATTTTGATTGTAAGATTGACGGATTTGGCGAGATTAAAATGAAGACCGAGTTTTTGAAAAAGATATAGCGTTATTATAAGTAACCACCAATCTCCGGTGGTTATTTTTTTCGTGATATAGTCCCTCTTTCTAAGGTGCTAACTCTCTTAACCCCCGTCCTTCCAGTATTTAACGCTCATTTTTTCTCAAAAAAAGATGGAGAAACATAAATAAAAAAAGGTTAACAATCGAATACTTAGGGTATTTAAAGAAAGTATGTGTGCATAAAATTTTTAAATACAAACTTTTATATTCTACTATAGTAATTATTCGTAGATTGATCGCAAAAGGAGAGAAAGATGAATATACATTTTGAACAAAAAAAGCAGCAATTGGGTATTCGGGAAATATGGGGAAGCAAACAGCAAACCATTTCTTCTGTCTGCTTTGATTCCAGAAACGTAATGAATAACTCTTCCTTTGTTTGTATAACTGGAGAACAATTTGACGGTCACACCTTTATTGAGAGTGCCATCCAGAACGGTGCTGTTGTGGTGGCCGGTGAAAATAAAGCGATTTTAAAAGAAGTCAGCGAAATCTATCGTGATGTTACATTCTTACTTGTTGAGGATGCTCGCGTATTTATGGCTCAATTATCTATCCTATTTAATAAACGTATACATGAAAAATTAATCACAGTTGGTATTACAGGTACGAATGGTAAAACGACGGTCGCGGCTTACGTTAGATCGTTGATGAACCTATGTGGTGTTAAATCCGGTTCGATTGGAACTACCGGTATGATTTCCTCAACAGGAAATCTGAACATGAAACAGTCAACGCCAACAACGCCTGAAGCTCCTGATCTTCATCACATCTTCAAACAATTTGTAGAGAATGGCGATCAACTCGCTGCGATGGAGGTCACTTCTGTTGGAATCGAACAAAAACGAACGGCAGGCATCCATTTTGATGTTGCGATTCATACAAACTTATCGCCAGAACATTTGGAGTTTCATCATACGTTCGAAAACTACAAACAAGCAAAGTTGAAGTTATTTAAACAAGCTAAAAAAGCGGTTGTGAACATCGATGACGAGGGTATGGGGAAAGAGATCGTTGAGTTGTTTGCAGGTCCTTTGCTAACGTATAGCATGCATGAAGAAAGCGGTGCGGATGTGATCGCAACGGATGTTAAACAGGTAGCGAACGGTACTTCATTCACTTTATCACTTCAAGGAAAACGTTATTCTGTAATAACACCTTTTTACGGATCTTATAATATCGCGAATCTGCTTTCTGCAATCTGTACAGGTTTGCATATCGAAATTCCATTAGAAAAAATGCTTCATGTTCTACCTGAAATGACAGGACCTGAAGGAAGATTTGAAATCATTCATAAGCAAAAGCGTAAGATTATTTTGGACTACGCACACACTCCTGTTGCATTACAAAACCTTGTAACGGAAGTAAAAAAGCTGCCATACAGTCGACTGATTGTGCTAGTGATGGGTATTGGCATAAGAGATAAAGAGAAGATGCCAAAAATGGCGGAAACGATTGAGAACCAAGCAGATGAAATCGTCGTATCTGTTGATCATCCAGGATACAACGACCCGAGTGAAATCGTTGGTCACGTGATGAAGGGATTCAAAAATCCAGACGCACCAAACATTCACTCAGAACTTACGCGTCATGATGCAGTGATTAAGGCATTGTCTCTGAGTGAAGAAAATGACATTGTTCTCCTCACAAGTGGTTGCATCAATGGTGCTCAAATTGTTAAAGGCGAGAAGATTCCTCACTCTGACAAAGACATCATTGCAGACTTCTTTAGAAGTAAAAAAGTTGCGAAAAGTGGAAGAATGTTTGCTTCTTCTAAGATAAGATGGGCTGCACCTAAAAAGAGAAACATACTGTAAAAAAGATAGAAAATTTTAACCCCGTTATCGTGATAGCGGGGTTTTTAGTCGTTGTTTTTACAGTAAACGAAGCATCAAACACGCTGTTTTTACAGTTAGGGGGCATAACCCCTGAACAAGCCGGGTATTGGGTAATACTTACAAAATGTCGAAGGAGCTGACAGCGTGAATACACTTTTCTTAGTATCTTTTTTAGTGAGTTCCATTGTGACAGGTGCGAACTCGAGCGAAATGGCCTTAAATAGGACGAACAATGAAGTAACGCAGAACGAAGAGGAAACACAAAGCATTTCTGAACCTATCAATACGGAAGAACAACAGGATGCTGTTTTACAATTTATCAATGTTGACGTGGCAGCAGTATCTACTTACGAAGTACAAGCCTTTGATTCTTTAGCTAGCGTTTCAGGTGCAAACTATACCGACGATAAGACAATGTATTTGGAGTTAGTGGAAACTACGATTCCTGCCTATGAAAAAGCAATGGCCCAAGCGAAAACAATCGATGTTCAAGGAGAAGAATTAGTAGGGATGAAAAAACAAATCGTAAAAGCTACCGAAACCTTTTACGAAGGCTTAATTCTTCAAAGACAAGCGTTAGAACAACAAGATGAAAACCTGATGACACAGTCTAATCTTAAATTGGAAGAATACTTCCAATTGGTAGACGCTTATCACGCAGAGATGGGATTATTGAGCAAAAAATACGATATTGAATATAAAGACGCTCCAAGTAATTCAGAGCAATTGGAGCAAACAGAGGAAGGCGATTTCTTGTAAATGCTAATCTAATGGGTTTGAGTTAGTGCTAAGACATAGACTTCTATAAGACATCATGTATAAGTTGCTTGGAGCGTAAGGTGTGAGACTCCTGGGGGCTCACCGCCCCGGAAAGCGAGCATCCTAAAGCGCAAAGCAACCTCTTTCAAATCTTCTAGACACATTAAAAAAAGTAGCTACCCTGAAAAAAGGATAGCTACTTTTTTTAATGTGCCTGTGACTCAGCAGCTTCTTCATCACGCATTGAGTAAACTTTCTTCGCAACCGTTAACGCGTTAAACAGGTCTTATTCGCTAAATGGTGAGAGCATATTAATAAATTCTCGAGTTGCATATGTAACATATTTATCTTTCTTTTTTATAATTCCTAGCTTGTAAGGTAGGGAAGGATCTACGATTGGAATGGCTCTGATCAAATTTTGATCTACCTTTTTTGCAATCGATTCTGGAAAGATGGAAACCCCTAAATTCTCTCCGATCATACCGCTGATAAAATCCCATTGTGAGCTTTCATAGGAAATCTTCGGATGAAAACCAGCTGTAATACACTCTTCGATTACACGATCATGCAGGGTGAAGCCTTCTTTAAAGATAATAAAAGATTCATTCTCCAATTCTTTCATAGATACTTTTTCTCTATTTGCGAGTGGATGTGAATGATGAACAAACAACATGAGGTGCTCGGTTAAGAAAGAAACGATTTCGAGTTTATCTTCATTTAAGGGCATTACGACAACCCCAAGATCTAAGAGTCCGTCATTCACTTCTCGCTGCACACGATTCGCGCCATGTTCGACGAGCTGAATCTGTATTTCAGGATAAGAAGCTTTGAATTTCTTGATGATTTTAGGGAAAAATAAGAAGCCGATAAGCGGGGGGATTCCAATTTTGATTTTCCCCTTTTTTAAGTTCATTAAGTCGTAAAGGTTTGATGATAGGTTGTCCAAAGACTCTAGAATCATCTTGCTTTGTTCAAACACGATCTCGCCGGCTTCTGTTAGTTCGATCTGTCTGGAAGAGCGATCGATCAGTTCCATCTCAAGTTCGTCTTCTAAACTTTTTACCATTTTACTTAGACTAGGTTGAGATAAATGCAAGACGGTAGAGGCTTTTGTGAAGCTTTTATGTTTGGCTACAGCGTGAAAATAAGTCAATTGTCGAATATCCATATGGAGAACTCCATTCTATAACTTTTGTGCATACTATCTATAGTTATAATTCATTTTACTTAATAAATACACAGGAGTAAAATGTCCTTCGTGCAATGAAAACTTTTGAAAAGTAAGTGCTACTAGATGAAAGCGCACTCTTTCTATATAAAAAAGGAGGAAAGATTTTGATTAGTATCATAATAGGTCTGGCTCTACTCATGTTTTTTGCGTACCTCGGCTGGTCGATCATCTGGGTCGCTCCAATCGTAGCGGGTATTGTTGCTCTGATGAGTGGTTTAGACTTGATGGACGCGTATACCAATACGTATATGACCGGCTTTGTAAACTTCGCAAAAGCGTGGTTTCCGATCTTCTTGTTAGGAGCCGTACTCGGTAAGTTGATGGAGGATACGGGAGCTGCTAAATCTGTTGCGATTCAGTTTACGAAGTTTATAGGTGAAAAACGTGCGATTCTCGGAGTTTTGGTAGCATCAGCTGTCTTAACTTACGGTGGCGTAAGTTTGTTTGTCGTTGTGTTCGCCATCTATCCGATCGCATTGGCATTGTTTAAAAAAGCAGATATCTCTAGAAGATTGATCGCACCTACGATCGTTCTTGGAGCATTCACGTTTACGATGACTGCCGTACCAGGCACACCGCAGATTCAAAACTTAATTCCGATGAACACGTTTAAGACGACCCCTATGGCGGGTACCATTATCGGTATTGTCGCTACGCTGATCATGGCAGTCGGCGGGTATTTCTGGTTGAAGTTCAGAGAGAACCGATTAACGGCAGCTGGCGAAAAATATACAGAACCAAATAAATCTAAAGAGAATGAAGATGAAAATGAGGAGAACCTTCCAAACTGGATTCTTTCATTAGTCCCTTTAATCGTTGTTGTTATTTTACTTAATTTCTTAAAAATCGCTCCAATTCCTTCGTTGTTAGCTGGAATTCTAGCTATTCTTCTTATCAATATCAAGCAATACAAAACATTCATTCCTTCTATGAACGAAGGTGCTAAAGGTTCTGTTATGGCGATTATCAACACGAGTGCCGCAGTTGGTTTCGGTGCTGTTGTAACGAGTGTTCCTGATTTTGACCGAATCACAGATATGCTTTTAGGAATCTCAAGCAACCCACTCGTATCTGAATCCTTAGTCGTACAGCTTTTAGCGATGATCACAGGTTCAGCTTCTGGTGGTATGGGAATCGCATTAGAAGCTCTTGGTGGAACGTATTATGACTTATCTCAGTCAACAGGCATGAGTCCTGAAGCGTTTCATAGAATGGCATCCATTGCCTCTGGAGCATCGATCCTCCCTCATAATGGAGCATTGTTAACGCTTCTTGCGGTAACACAGTTGTCGCATAAGGAAACGTACAAAGATGTATTTGTTGTCGCTTTAATCATCCCTACTATTGCCGTAATTGTTGGAATCATTATGGCGAGCATGGGTATTATATAAAAACTTTTTAGGAGTGAGTATAGTATGGTAGAAAATAAAGTAGTCGTTATTACAGGTTCTGCAAGTGGTATTGGATTTGAAATCGGAAAAACATTCGCTCAAAACGGAAGCAAAGTAGTCTTAACAGACCTTAACGAAGAAGGCGTTAAGAAGGCTGCAGAAGAATTAAAGAGTCTTGGTCTTGAAGCGATCGGCCTTAAAGCTGACGTTACAAGTGAAGAAGACATCAAGAGCATGATTGAAACAGCTCACAAAGAGTATGGCCGTGTTGACGTTCTGATCAACAACGCTGGTCTTCAACACGTTTCACCAATCGAAGAGTTTCCAACAGCTAAATTCGAACTTATGATTAAAATCATGCTTACAGCTCCATTCATCGCAACAAAGCATGTAATGCCGATCATGAAGGAACAAGGATTCGGCCGTATCATCAACGTATCTTCAATCAACGGATTGATTGGTTTTGCTGGTAAAGCAGCATACAACAGTGCTAAGCACGGTGTAATCGGTCTTACTAAAGTTGCAGCTCTTGAATCTGCAGCGCAAGGTGTAACGGTTAACGCACTTTGCCCAGGATATGTAGATACGCCACTTGTTCGTGGTCAAATGGAAGACTTAGCGAAAACAAGAAACGTATCATTAGAAAGCGTTCTTGAAGAAGTTATCTATCCACTTGTTCCACAAAAACGTTTGTTAGACGTTAGCGAGATCGCAGACTATGCGATGTTCCTATCAAGCGACAAAGCGAAGAGTGTAACAGGACAAGCAATCGTTATCGATGGCGGATATACAGCTCAATAATTTCTGTTTTTACAAACCTCAGCCGATTTTTGGCTGGGGTTTTCTTTTTGTGTGATAAGTGACGAGTGGAAGGCGGTTGGTGTTTTGCTAGGGGTGTGGGTATCTGGATAGGTGGTGGCAGTGGAACGTTGTCGACTCGCCGATATATGAGGAAAACTCGCCGGATTATGGCCTAAACTCGCCGGAATAATCCTAAAACTTCATGGATTATTTCTTAAATCTCCGGAATTATCTTGGTGAATACCCCTTGTGGTATCAATTAAAATCACCTATAAGCTACTATAACGTCATCTTCTACCCTCAATTATTGAACTTTCAGCCCCAAAAACCACTCATGATCTTAAACAAAAGAAAAAACCGACTAAAATCATCATGTTTTAGTCGGTTTTTTCTTTTAATTCAATTTATTGACTATATAACAAAGCATTCATCAACCTACAGTGCTTCTTTAACCACTTTCTTATAATAGAGAACCGACAACACGCCAAAGATCGAATAGAGGATCGTATACATGACCATGACGATGATCATCGGTGTCCAGAGTTCAGCTCCGAATAGGAACCAGCCGGATTGTACGGCGAAATAGCTGTGCAGCAAGCCGACCACGAGTGGAATTCCGAAATTAAAGAGCTGCTTATACTGAATGCCTTTCAACAGATCACTCTGGGTGAACCCTAGTTTTCGCAGAATCATATAGTTTGGCTTTTCACTTTCACCCTCGTCCATCTGTTTGAAGTAGAGGATACACCCTGAGGTGACGAGGAAAGTCAGTCCTAAGAAACCTACGATAAACATCATGAGTCCCATGTTTTTCTTTTGATTCGTGCTTATCTCATGACGAGATTCATTGTATAGCTTTTTATACGTTTCGGTTGATTTAAACAGTTCATCTGCCTCTTCAAGTTGTTCTTTATTTTTTATGTCGACCCCAATATAGAGGCTAGATTCTTTTTGCACTTTAGGATCGATATCTTTTTTCATCTTCATAAAAATTGCATCGTCAACGATGGCGGTAGGAACACCTCCAGCTGTGAAATACCAGGATACGGGATAAATATCTTCTAAGCCTACATAACGTTGAGTGAGCGTTTCTGTCTTTCCTTTGATCTTAATAGAACCAGAGCTCTTTAAAGGCATAAATTTTTGAAGCAGGTCGTCATAGCCGGTAAAGACCACTTCATTCTGAGAAACATCCATGCCGGATACTGACTTTTCGCTTATTAAAGGGAGTGGCATCGCTTTTGGATCGATTACGAGTTCTTCTAAGCTGCGATCAATAAGCTGTGAAGCATTCACCGTCACCTGGACCACTTCAATCGATTTTTCTGAATAAGGAATATTATTCTTCTCTAAAGCGGATTGGAACGTATCTGCCGACTCTCTATCAATGATTGAAAAGTCATGAGGAACGTTATTTGCAGCCGTTTTTTCAGCAGAATAATACGAGATGTAGGCAAGGCACAACAAAGCGATTGAAAGCGCTGAAACGGTTGTAATGATCATAAGCAGAAGTGCGTTTGACTTCATACGGAACATGACGGATGCGAGCGACATCACTTCGTTAATGGACAGGTAGCCACCTTTTTGCTTTCTTATTAGGTTAAGCAGAAAACTGACAGAGCCCTTGTAAAAGAAATAAGTACCTAGAATGACGGCAGCCAAAATGAATATCATTGCTCCAAATAATTCAGGCATCGTAGTAAAATCACCGCCGAAAAGTTTGGAAGATACGATGTAACCTGTCGTAATCAGAACAAGACCAACGATTCCCATCACCATTTCAAAGCGAGAAAGTTTTTTCACGGTGATTTCTGTAGAAGAAGTGACACGAAATAGAGATAGGATAGTCTGCCTTTTGATGAACGTATAGTTCATGATCATGATCAACAGATAGATTGCTGTAAAAACAAGAACGGTTTGAATAAGTGCTTGTGGTGAAAACCGTAGTGATGCGATTGAATCAACACCCGTTGTTTTGAACAAAACGAGAATCATTAATTTTGAAAACGAAAATCCGGCAAAAATTCCGATCAATAGGGAACCAAAGTAGAGGAATAAGTTTTCGATTGAAAGAATGCGAAAAATCTTTCCTTTTGTCATTCCGATCAATTGAAAAAGCCCGATCTCTTTGCTGCGTCGTTTGATGAAGATGTTGTTCGCGTAAAGCAGAAAGACGGATACGATTACAACAAGCAGGATAGAAGCGGCTCGAATCGCGGCTTCACCTTTTACAGAACCTTCTACAGCATCCATAGACGGATCATATTGAAGTGTTACAAATGCAAAGTAAAGAGCAGAACTAAATACTAGAGCAAAAACATACAGGTAATAGTTTCTTAAGTTTTTCTTTAAATTGCGAAAGATGAGCTGATTAATGTTCATGTTGGACACCACCTAAAACACCTTGCGTTTTCATAATATCCTTAAAGAAACTTTGTCGATCTTGCTCTCCTTTCATAAGCTGCGTGTAGATCTGTCCGTCTTTTATAAACACAACGCGGCTGCAATAGCTTGCTGCTACAGGATCATGCGTTACCATAAGAATGGTTGCTTGTCTGTTCTCGTTAAGACCGCTTAATTTGTTTAAAAGGTCAGACGCAGACTTGGAATCGAGAGCGCCGGTCGGTTCATCGGCGAAGATGATACTCGGCTCATGAATGAATGCGCGAGCGGCAGATGTTCTCTGCTTTTGTCCACCCGAGATCTCATTCGGATATTTATCTTTTATCTCAGAAATACCGAGCTCATTCGCCACTTCTTCAAATTTCTTTTCCGCTTCTTTTTTCGGTGTTTTGGTTATCGAAAGCGGCAGAAGAATATTTTCTTTAACCGTTAACGTATCTAATAGGTTGTAATCTTGAAAGATGAAACCAAGATGGTTCTTTCTGAACTCTGCCAGCTGTTTTTCCTTCATAGCTGTCATCTCAAATGAGTTGATTTGAATCGTTCCTTCGCTCACTTGATCGATGGAAGAAAGGACGTTTAATAACGTCGTTTTACCGGATCCGGATGCTCCCATGATACTGATGAACTCACCTTTTTCAACGGAAAGATCAATACCTTTTAGGACGTGTTGTTTATTATTTTTATTTCCATAGCTCTTATGAAGCTTAACTGCTTTCAATATACTCATGATTGATTACCCCTCTCTGATAGTTTCATTATAGAAAGCATTTCAGCTCTTTTCCTTCTGTTCACATAACAAAACAGAAAAGCATGTGACACTTTCGTCACATGCCCATCGTTTGATCGAACTCATTTCTTTTTGGGAAAGCGAGTGTAACGGTTGTACCTTCATTCCGCTTCGAATCTATAGAAAGTTGGATATGTAAGGAATCTGCTGCTTTCTTAGCTAAATATAAGCCCATGCCGGTGGAAGCTTGATCGTGATGGTCTGTCGTTGACGTGAACCCTTTCTCAAAGATACGAGGCATATCCTTTGTATCAATTCCGCGACCAAAGTCTTGAATCGATAAATAGTTTCTGTCGTTCATGTTATAAGAGTTGATGGTAATCTCTGATGAATGGCTGTATTTCACAGCATTCGTTAAGAGCTGGCGAATGATAAATGCTAGCCATTTGGCATCACTTAAGACATGAAGAACTTGAAGATCAAAATCAAAGCCAATCCCTTTTTGGATACACCACGACTGCAGCGTTTTAAGTTCGGAAAAAAGCAGCGCCTCAAGATCAGTCACTTCCATATAAAGATCGTTCTTAATAAAAGGGATTCTCTTCTGATGAAGCTGTTGATCGAGCAAAAGGTGGATACGAAGCCATTCGTAGGTCAGATCTCCTTTTAATGGCGTATCGTCCATCCGTTGAATCATAAGATGCATGGCCGTAAGCGGTGTCTTGACCTCATGAATCCAGGCTAGGAGATCGTCCTTTTCCTGTTCAACCAGCATACGATTTTCTGATGCTGTTCGTTTTAAATGCTTTGTTTGTTCGGTAATGCTGTTTTCAATGATTTTCTCAAAAGGCGAAGAAGGTAGTGACATATTAGAAAGGTCAAAATCATTTTCCCTTTCCTCAAGCTGGTGGAAGAAAGCTGTTTCTTTTTGATACCGATAAAAAAGAAAGATAGCAAAGACGATTAGAGAAATGAAAACGACATAGCCAACAGCAGAAAGGGGGATGGATGGATCGAGATAGGCGATCATGAGGAAAATGATCTGCTGTAATAAAAACAAAAAAATCCAGCTGCCGCGTTCTATTAAATAGCGTCTGATCATACAGGGTCCTCTTCTACGGCCCTATAGCCTTGTCCCACTTTGGTCTCAATGAATTGACCGAGTTCGATTTCTTCAAGCCGTTTTCTTAAACGATTCACATTTACGGTGAGGGTATTGTCACTTATGAACTTTTTATCGTCCCATAAGCTGTTAATGAGATTATCACGACTTACAATTTTATTCTTTTGCTCGATCAGTAGTTTCAGAATGAACACTTCATTTTTTGTAAGTTCAACTGAACCCTTCTCGTTCGTTACTATATTCTTTTCATAATCGATTTGAGCGCCGCACCACGTTTTGAGACTAACGGTGTCTGTATTGTAATTATAAACACGCCTGAGAATCGCATGAATCTTTGCGATCAATACTTCAAAGTGAAATGGTTTTTGAACAAAGTCGTCTGCACCGAGCTGCATGGATAGGACCATATCACTCGGATGATCACGCGAAGACAGAAAGATGATCGGTACGTTAGAATGCGATCTAATATTTCGGCACCAATGAAAGCCATCGAACTTCGGCAGCTGTATATCGATGACAACAAGGTCAGGTTTAATCTCTGTAAACTCCTGCATCACCCGTCCAAAGTCAGTAATGCCATACACTTCATACGACCATTGTGATAATCGTTCTTTGATCTCGCTGAATAGCGTCGAATCATCTTCAATGAGCAAAATTTTAAACATCATTTATCACCACATCATTACTTGATATGTTTTTTAGTGTATAGCAAAACTTGGATATTTTCTAGGATGTGCATTTTTTCACGTCACAACCAACTCATATTATAATAAAATCGTTAAACTTTATACCTTATGTAAAGTACTCTAAGAGAGGATTTTATAGATTGTTCCACATGAAACAATGAAAAAAGAAGGTGATATTGTTCACCTTCCAACGTTACTTAACCTATCTTTGCACCCTCAAATCGAGTGGCGATTGGATTTACTTCTATTTCAATCGTTGCGCCTGATGGGCTCGAAGCGACTACTTGAACCTCATCGCCTCTTCTTAACTCGACAATAGATGAAGTTGCTACGATCGCATTTGGCGAAGTGATCGTTTCTTGATTTCCTGCAACGATTTCGCCATTTACACGAATGCCAACGAATGCAGAATACGGTGTTCCTGTATAAATCGGCAAAAAGATACTCGCTGTGAACGTATAAATGCCGTTGCTCTTTGGAACAAACGTTGATGTATCTGGATTATATTCATTATTGCTATCAAAGACCTCTACTGGATAAATGACTTGATTCGGTGTTGAGCCTAAAATAAATTGAAACAGATCTTTAACCGCCTTAAATGCAGAAACTTTTTGGCAAGGCTGGATCTTTCTATGCTTGCACTCACAATCTCTTTTCATATGTGCGTACGGATCTTGATCATAATTGTAGTACATACAAACTTTCCCTCCTATTTTCACTCTAATCTAGAAACTAAATCAGAGAATAATCTATCAGATTATTACTAGTAGATTATGCGGACAAGTTGTAAGTGGTGTGTATGCATAGAAGGTAGGGAAGAAGTTTTGCTAGAAAGAATAACAGAAAGCGATTAGAGAGCTCTAATCGCTGTTAAGAGTGCCATCGTGTTTTCTTGCTAATCATATTTCACCACAGGCCATTTTTCTTTTCGAAGGGAATTCATGAGTTCAGGGCTAGCATTTACATTCGTCTGCACGATTTCTTTAGGCGTTAAGGCCATCCATTGGTTTAAAGACACATCTGCAAAGCGGTCACTTTTGAACATTTCTAAAAACCATAAACTCTTATTTCCAGTATTTTGTACATAGTGACCAAATGCAAACGGGACATATCCTACATCTCCGGCTCTTACGTCAAACGTTCGTGCCGTTCCATTTCCAGCGAAAGCGGTCATCCGTCCTTGACCGGCTAAATAATATTGCCACTCATCATTATTCGGATGCCAATGCAACTCTCTCATTCCGCCAGGTTTTATTTCTACTAAAGCAGCAGCGATTCTCTGTGAGATAGGGAAGTTTGTAGAATCTACGATACGAACGGTACCACCGGGTGTAACGAGTGGTTTTTGAGCCATTAAGCGGTGAGTGAAGCTTAAGGGCACAGTTCCATATGGATCGGGTACGGCTTGTGTTTCAATCGGACCGGGAACGGTAGACTGATAAATATAACGTTGTTCAGTCGGAATGTTAGCAAATGCGCTCTCAGGTATACCGAAGTTTGCTGAAAGAACTTCTTTCGGTGTGTGTGCAAACCAATCTGAAATAGAAAACGTGCTCAGATCGGAGAAATTCCCATCATCAAATACGAGTAAAAACTCACAGCCTTCTTCAAGCCCTTGAATCGAATGAGGAATGCCAGGAGGGAAGTACCAAAGATCACCTTCACCCACATCGGCGATAAAATTCCTGCCGTTTTGATCAACCGAGGTAATACGAGCACGGCCTAAAATCATATAAGCCCATTCCGCTTCTTGGTGCCAATGAAGCTCCCTTACACCGCCTGGGGTCAGACGCATGTTTACACCAGCAAGTGTCTTTGCGACAGGAAGCTCACGAACCGTAATCTCTCTCGACCATCCTCCAAAGTTTAATTGCATATGTGTATCAGAATAGGAAAATCGTAAGTTTGGTACAGTTCCTGCATCTGTTGCAGGAGAAACTAACATATCCGGATTTTGTATATCACGCATGATGTCACGAGGTCCTAAGTCGGTCGCACCCGCACCATCACTGCGAATCGGCTGAGGAATCTGCATTTGTCTTCGTTGCTGTTGATCTTTATTATTCTTATCCATATGATGAGCTCCTCTCTATAAGAAGGTTCAAAAGTCATCTCTGTATGCATATGGAGGGGACATCTTGAACATGCAAATTTCTTGAGAAGGAGCCACACAAAGAAAAAACACCTAAAAGCTCTTTATAGCTTAAAGGTGTTTCGTATGCGTGAAAATCTCATCTTGGTAGCTTTTAATGCGTTTTAACTGAGCAACAATAATGATACTGATGATTACGAGCAGAAACCATGAGCTGATTTTACCAATATGAACGAGTGACCAAGCGGCTTCCTGATTCGGATACTGCCAAGCACCGAGAAACGTTGTGATGTTTTCAGCGATCCAGATAAAAAATCCGATCAAGAAAAAGGAAAGAAGAATTGGCATCTTATAAACACGCTCGTTGATCGTATAATGAACAACGGTCATATAAAAGATAGGAAATAAAAGTAGAATCAGAATCCATCTGGCATCAAACAAGTAATGATGGAGAAAAAAGTTAAAATAGATTAGGACGCAAATACCGAAAGAAAAGAGAGGATTCGGCCAACCCGTAATCTGAAGGTCTAGTCTCCGCCAGCTTTGGCATATATAACTCGCAACACTTGCATACATAAAACCACTGTAAAGAGGTACACCATATATCTTCGAATAACCCTCATCCGGATAGCTCCAAGACCCCATATAAACTTTAAACAGCTCTAGAGCAAGTCCGATCAAGTGAAAGACACAGATGACTTTTAGTTCATCGATCGTTTCAAGTTTTGTTACGATCATCGCAACCTGTGTGATAAGACAAAGAAGGAGTATGAAATCGTATCGAGGGATGAACGGAATGCTGACGAACTTTGAAAGAGCTAGCGCACCAAAGATGATAACTGGAAAGATACAAGAAAGTGCTTGTAAATAAGTGAATGTAAGAAGCGCTCTCATGAGCAAACCACCTTTTATCGATTGATATGGAAATATATTGTATCCATAATAACCTATGATGATTTAAATCTCATCATATAAAAAAATGGTGAGTTTAACATGAATCTGTCAGTTGACTATTTTATTTTAGCGCAGCATCGGCTAACGAATAGACGATCGCATCATCTGTTGGTGGGTTATGAAGACCAGCTCTCACATCTCTAAAATGTCGCTGAAGCGGATTTTGTACAGAAAGACTTCGAGCCCCGACGATCCTCATTGCAAGGTCTACGACTCGATTTGCACTGTTTGTTACAGAATGCTTAACGGCAGCAAGTTCTGTTCCTAGATTCTGACGCTGTTCAGGGAGGTTCACCCATTTTTCAGCAACGGCGTGCAGAATCGTTCTTGCTTGGAATAGCTCAAGTTCGATCTTGCCAATCTTTCTTCTCACTTCAGGTACTTCTGAGATCGGTCCTGATAATGTGTTAGGGCTATATTCTGACGCAAATTCAATCGCGTAATTTCGTGCTGCTCTTGCAATACCTAGGTACACAGCAGGTACTTGCAGATACCAGCCTTTCGGAACGTGGTTCTTTCCATCTTCAACAACAAGAAGGTTTTCTCTGGAGACATAAACATCTTTCAAAAGGAGATCATCACTTTTGGTTCCTCTCATAGAGATGCTGTCCCAAGTTTCTTTTACGAAAACCCCTTTTTCACGGTGGTTCACTAAGAAAAAACCTTTTTGGTTAGTTTCAGAAATGGTGGCGGTGATGATCGAGTAATCAAGAGCTTCTGCCATAGAAGTAAATGCCTTGCTTCCGTTGATCAGCCATCCGTCATTTTTCTTGACTGCTGTTGTAGTAGGGATACCCCCGCGAGACGGACTTCCTGTCGCACGCTCTGTTTGTGCCAAGTTGATGAGTGCTTTTTCTTCAACAACTTTCCTGCTGAGATCAGCGAACGCATCTCCACTCCAATGCCTGTTTTCCGCCGCTTCTAAAAGAGTACCGAGATGCCAGCCAAGAGAAAGTGCAGTAGGAGCATCTCCCTCAGCTAAATACTCTTGAATCGTTAAGAACTCAAGTAGATTCAACCCTTTACCACCATATTCTTTTGGGATGGTAAGAGAAAGAAAGTCATGATTCTTAAGATCTTGAAAGTTCTCATAAGGAAAAACGCCTTCTTGATCTACATAATCTGCACGTTTCTTAAAAACTTCTTTCAGTGCTAAAGCGGTATTTATCGCTTCTTCAAAATAGTCTATCTCAGTGGTTTTTCTCAAAGGAATGCTCATAGTTTCCTCCTGTTTTTTTATCATGTAATAATTTTTGTTTACATAGTTTTTAAACTTCAGTGACTTGTTGATTGGAGCGCAAGGTGCGAGACTCCTGTGGGACAAGCGGTCAGGTGAGACCCTTAAGGGCGCGAAGCGGCAAGGGGCTCACCGATTGCCCCACGGAAAGCGAGCACCTGGAGCGGAAATCAACTACATACAAGAACAGCGTAGAAAAACAAAAAAGCCCTCTTTCAAAGACGAAAGAGGACGTAAATTCCATATGCTTACACGCTCTCTCATCTTTCAGACTTTAAAAAAACATCTGCTGGAATTAGCACCTTTCTTTTTACAAAGCGGTTGCTGCAGGATCGTAGGACCAGTTCCTCCCCTGACTCTTGATAAGAAAAATATTTAATTATTAGTCAACACTATAGAGGATAAAGCAAACCACTGTCAACTAAAAACTGATTGTTAAGAAAATTATTTTATTTCTCTAAATTCCATTGACAGGCTATTTTTATTCCTGTATATTTCGTTACTAAATTGAATAGTATCGATTCCTTATCGAGAGAGGTGGAGGGACTGGCCCTTTGAAGCCTCGGCAACAACTATTTTTAGGACTGTGCCAATTCCAGCAAGCGAAAGCTTGAAAGATAAGAGGAAATCTATATACGTATGTTTATTTCACGTATTTTTAAACCTCTTCTCATCGCTGAAGAGGTTTTTTTATTTTCTCTTGGAGCGGGTACAAAAAATTCGGATGGAGGAAATCATTTTGGGTAAAGAAATTTTGTTAAACGCGTTCGAGATGACAAGTGCTATGCACAATTCTCATGGTCTTTGGAAACACCCGGAGAACAAGAGACAAAGAAGTTACAAGGATCTAAATTATTGGATCGAGTATGCGAAGCTTTTAGAAAGAGGGAAGTTTGACGCGGTGTTCTTTGCAGATGTATTGGGCGTTTATGACGTTTATAGACAAAGCAAGGCACCTTCTATTCAAGATGGTCTTCAAGTTCCTTTAAACGATTCAGCATTACTAGTATCGGCTATGGCGAGCGTAACAAAGAACCTATCTTTTGCCGTGACGGTAAGCACAACCTATGAACAGCCGTTTGGCAACGCACGCCGCTTTTCTACGCTAGATCATCTAACGAATGGGCGAATCGCTTGGAATGTAGTTACTTCATATCTGCCAAATGCGGCGAGAAATTTTGGACTGCAGAATATGATCAAGCACGATGAACGATACAACATCGCAGATGAATACCTGGATGTTTCATATAAGCTTTGGGAGAGCAGTTGGGAAGATGGAGCCGTTGTAGAAGACGTTGAGAACAATAAACTGGTTGATTCTGAAAAAGTTCATGAGATCAACCATGAAGGACAATATTTTAGCGTGGAAGGACCTCACTTAAGCGAGCCTTCTGTGCAGCGGACACCTGTTATCTATCAAGCGGGAACGTCTGAGAGAGGACGAGACTTTGCGGCAAAGCATGCTGAATGTATTTTTGTAGGTGGTCCAACACCTGAGAGAATTCGTTTTTATGCGGACGATATTCGTAAACGCGCTATCAAACACGGACGAAATCCTGAAAACCTTAGAATCTTCTCTTTTTTAAACGTGGTGGTGGGGAGAACGACTGAGGAGGCGGAGGAAAAATTTAAAGAGTATGCAAGTGTGTGGAGTGCAGATGCTGCGAAAGCTCAATATGGCGCAAGCGGTTATGATATTGCGGAATATGAAGACTTAGATCCGGAACTTCCATTCTCGTACAACAAATCAACAGAAGGCGGACATTATAAGGCTGCTACGCTCACTACTGATGCTCCTAAACCGTTAACGGTGGGAGAAGTATTGAATCGCTTTGAGTCACCTGATAGAGGTAGTTTTATAGTCGGCGATCCGGAAGAGGTAGCCGATGGAATTCAAAAGCAGTTTGAAGAGTCAGGCGTGGACGGTTTCAACCTGAATCACCTAGTTACACCAGGAGATTTAGAAGCTTTCGTGGAGCTTGTTGTACCTGTTCTTCAAGAAAGAGGATTATATAAAAAAGAGTACAACAGTGGCACGCTTCGTGAAAAATTATTCTCGCCCGGGCAACCTTTGCTGCCTAACGATCATCCTGCAGCTAGATATAGACCGGTGCTAACGGAAAGTAAATAAAGAGTGAGTGAGGAGAGAAAACATATGAAACGTTTTAATATATTTTTAACAGCAGCTTTATTAATCGGCGTTTTAGCAGGGTGTGGCGCTTCGGGTGAGAAAGAAAGTAAGAAGATCACGCTCGGAGCAACCGTCCCTTACAGCGACATGCTAGAAAAAGGCGTAAAGCCCTATCTAGAGAAAAAAGGATACAGCGTTGAAGTGAAAGAATTCAATGACTATGTACAGCCGAACATCTCTTTAAAGAGCGGTTCATTAAATGCGAATTTGTTTCAGCATAAAGTGTACATGGATGCTTTTTCAGAAGAGAATGATATGAAACTAGCTTCAGTTGTTACGGTACCAACTGCACCAATCGGCATCTATTCTAAAAAGTTCAAGTCATTAGATGAGATCAAACCTGGAAGCACAGTTTCACTAGCCAATGACCCTACAAATTTAGCAAGAGGACTTACCGTTTTGAGAGACAATGGACTAATTGAGATCGATTCTTCGGCAAATCCGTTAAAAGTCTCAGAAAAAGATGTCACGAAAAATCCGAAGAACTTGAAGTTTCAGCCCGTTGAAGCTGCACAAACGCCAAGAACGCTCGACTCCGTAGATTTAGCGGCGGTTAACGGAAACTTTGCTCTATCTTCAGGTCTAGATTTAAAGGATGCACTTGTAAAAGATAAACTTCCAGAAGAGATCATCAATCGAATTGTCGTGCTAGACAAAGATAAGAACTCGCAGCTCGCAAAAGATCTTAAAGCGGCAGTAGAGTCAGACTCATTCAAAAAAGTCATTCAAAGTGATTTTGAAGAGTTTCATAAGCCAGATTGGATGAACAAATAATGTGATGAAAAATATGCATCTCATGTCTTGGAAAAGCTGTACGAATGCCGTTACCAACTCTCTTAAAGTCTCATAGAATAGGTTATGTTGACTCAAGGGGGGATTAATATGAGTAACTGCCCGCACTGTGGCCTTTTCCGATATGATCTAAGTGGCTGTATCTGTTCTGATAAAGATTTTACGAGTGATTGGAATCAAAGATACATTGAAGAAATCTTCAATCCAAACAACAATCAGGTGAATGGATCGAAGAAGACAAGACGCCAGCAAAATCTCTTAGATCTGTAAGAACAATAAGACTTATTCATGCTTATTATAAACGTTAAAAGCCGACTTTTTGATTTGTGTTTTTCTGCAAATCATGAGAGGGCTTTTTAATTTTCTTTTTTTATGGGACTTTTTTAAAGGATGCTTTCGGAAGTATTGATTTCCTTTCCAGATACTCGCTTTCCACGGGGGACTTTGACAGTAGTTGATTTCCGCTCCATGTTGCTCGCTTTCCATGGGGCGAACGGTGAGCCTCCTGCCACTACGTGCCATTAGGAGTCTCCACCTGACCGCTCGTCCCATAGGAGTCGGCAACCTTCCGCTTCAATCAACTTGCAATAGAAGGTGAAATGAAAAATTCACTTTACGATAGAAATACTCGTTTGAAATTTGTGCTTTCAAACTTTTTCTACTTGAATCTTTGATTGGAGTAAGAGCATCAATAAAATAAAACTCATAGAAATACAAAAAGCAGACCTCACATAGAAGATCTGCTTTAAATGATTCCATCAATTAGCGAAGTGATGGAGGAGTAGCGAGCTTTCTTACGCTTGAATTCGTACGAACACCAGTCGGCGCTGAGAAAGAATTAGACGAAGTAAGCTCTTTTTGGATAACGATGCTAGAACCTAGCTGTCCGTGTACTTTAAAGCCCCAATGTTGGAAAGTCTTTAGAGCATCCGTATTTTCTTCATCAACCGTACCAAATACATTGCGAATTCCTTGTTTCATAAGGTGACTCTCAAATACGGGAAGAAATGAGGTGGCGATGCCCTTGCCTTGATGTTTTGTATCTAACACAACATAATCCACAAAAATGGTTGGCCCGATTCTGAATCGATAACATACAAAACCAATGATCGTATCATTGCTGTCACAGACAATCATGACCTCGTTGGCCATGTTTATAATCATTTCAATCACGTTTTTCCGTACTTGAAAATTACTTACTACCATATCTACTAAAAAAGGATCGTCCTTACCAGGAACCCGTTTGCGAATATACAAATATATTCCCCCTTATATTACTTTACGAAGGGAAGATAAAAAGAAATAAATAGAAGATGATTCACTTATAGAAACACTTAGGTTACATCGAACATAACTATTATTTTATTAAAAATCCCCCTTGCTTGTACTATATGTGCTTGTCCTTGAAAGGGTCTGGATACCGTCCTAGTTCTAATGAAAAAGGCGCTATGTAAAAGAATGTTTTAAAAACATATAAAAGCCGGGGAAGATCCCCGGCTTTCAACCTGCTTATGCTACTTCAGGTCTTTTTTTACCTTTTTTTCTTTTCTTAAATCCTAATAGGCTACCGATTAAGCTCACTATAGACCCCCCTTTCTATAAGCGAACTGTTGAGAAAAAGAACAATCACTCTTGTTTTCTTCTCTACTCTATCTTACGCAAGCTTGTCTCAATGGTTTGGACGATTCTTAAAAATGGATGCTAAAAAAATCCATTTTACAATTGCAAGTCAAGCGACGATAAAGCTTACGTCGGTAGCATTGCTTGTAGGCAAATGATTAATCCGCACGTCCCCTGGAAAGCATGTCCCTGAAACGGAGATCAACTACTTCTCAGCACAAAAAAAACCACTGACATAATGGAGGACCATCACATCAGTGGTTTTACATTTTGATTAACGAATACCTTTCATCTTCTCTTGAATCTTAGGTGAGATGACAAATAGGATAAGTGATAACACAATCGCAGCTCCACCGATCGTACCAAAGTACATCATTTCTGTTTCTGCAGAATAGAACTTAACGATTTGTGCGTTGATCGCTTGTGCAGCTGCACTTGCTAAGAACCATAAGCTCATTGTTTGTGCAGAGAACGCTGCTGGAGCAAGCTTCGTTGTTGCAGAAAGTCCTACTGGAGACAATAGAAGCTCACCGATAACAACGATAAAGTAACTAAGCACTAACCATAACGGACTTACTAGTGAATCTTCTCCGCCAAAGTAAGCAGGAAGAAGAATAACTAAGAAAGATAATCCAGCAAATAACAAGCTTAGTGCAAACTTCTTAGGTACTGACGGTTGACGTGTACCAAGTTTCACCCACATCCATGCGAATAGTGGAGCAAGTGTGATGATGAATAAAGGATTTAGAGATTGGAACCAAGCTGGTGAAATCTCAAGTCCTGCAAATGTTAAATCTGTACGCTTGTCCGCATAAGCTGCAAGAATCGTTGAACCTTGTTCTTGAATCGCCCAGAACATAACAGCTGCGATGAATAGCGGGATGTACGCGATAATACGTGAACGCTCGTCTGACGTTGTTTTTGGACTACGGTACATAACCACGAAATAGATAGTAGGGATCGCGATACCAAAAATACCAACTAATGTAATGAAAACTTCAAGTGTGAAAATACCTGCTGGAATTGTTGTACCTAAGACAACAGCTAGTACAACTGCAGAAATACTAACGATGATTGATACTTTCTTCTTCTCAGCTGGAGTTAATGGATTAGGCACATACGTACCTGCAAGCCCAAGATTCTTTTTCTTTGTTACAGCAAATACGATTAGTCCTAATAACATACCAACTGCTGCGATACCGAAACCTAAGTGGAAGCTCTTTTTAGCAACTTCCCCAACGATTAGTGGTGATAAGAATGCACCAAGGTTGATCCCCATGTAGAAGATACTGAATCCTGCATCGCGACGAGTGTCGCCAGGAGCATAGATATCACCTACAACACTGGATACGTTCGGTTTAAGTAAACCTGTACCGATTACGATAAAGACCATGGAAATAAACAGCATAGTCAGATCGCCTGGTAATACAGCTAGGACGATATGACCAATCATGATCAAAATACCACCATAGAATAACGCTTTAGATGTACCAAAAACTCTGTCTGCTAACCAACCACCGATTACACCGGACATATATACGAGTGAACCATAAATGGACATGATTGCGAGTGCAGTGGACTCTTCTAAACCTAGACCACCTTTTGAAACTTCATAGTACATGTAGTAAATAAGGATTGCACGCATTCCGTAGTAGGAAAAGCGCTCCCAAAACTCTGTGAAGAAAAGTGTGAATAATCCTTTAGGGTGTCCAAAGAAGCCTTTTTGCGGGACACTATCCACAATTTTCTGTCTATTGATGTCTGACATATGACAACCTCCTCTTAGTACATTAAATATAATACTTTGAAATATTTATTATTGTCAAAAGTTTTCGGCTTATCTATTATTACAGGTTCTTATGCATACGTAAATGGAAATTACAACCTATATGGGCATAATGGCTTATATCTATGCATAAAGAGGGTATAAAAAGTGTATAAAAGAAGTGTGAAAATTTACTTACGTAGTATGCTCAAAATAATAAAAAAATTGTAAGGTGTTGGGAAACGGGTTCAACCATTGTGTACATAGTGAAATTTTTAGTACTATAGAAGAATAAGTTTAAAGGTAGTGAAAAGAGGTCTTTTTACATGAACAAAGATTCCATTTATGGATTAACGATTGAACAACTTACATCATGGCTTGGGAAGCATGGGTATAAACCATATCGCGCTTCACAAGTATGGAACTATTTATATAGAGAGCGAGTAACCACGTTTTCGGAAATGGTCGATATCAAAGCAGATTGTATTGAATTATTAGCCGAAAACTTTACCATTCAAACGCTTCAGGAGCACGTTAAGCAGGAAGCTTCAGACGGGACGGTAAAATTTCTTTTCAAATTAAATGATGGCAACTTGATCGAAACCGTACTGATGAGACATAAATACGGTTTATCGGTATGTGTAACCACACAAGTCGGTTGCAACATCGGATGCAGTTTCTGCGCGAGTGGTTTGTTAACCAAAACTCGTGATCTATCGAGTGGGGAAATTGTGGAGCAGATCATGAACGTTCAGCATCATTTAGACGCGGCCGGTGAGGGAGAAAAGGTAAGTCATATCGTTGTAATGGGAATTGGTGAACCTTTCGATAACTTTGAGAACATGATAGATTTTCTAAAAATCATGATCGATCAAAAAGGGTTAGCGATCGGATCAAGGCATATCACTGTCTCAACAAGCGGGATCGTAAATAAAATGTATGAGTTTGCTGATGTGAACATCCCAGTAAATCTAGCATTATCCCTTCACGCACCGAACAATGAACTGCGTACAAAAATCATGAAGATCAATCGAGCTTTTCCTGTCGAAAAGCTGATGGAAGCGATCAACTATTATATCGAGAAAACGAATCGCAGGATTACGATTGAATATATTTTATTAAAAGATGTAAATGATCATGTAGAAGAAGCATTAGAACTTGCGGCTCTTTTCCAAGATAAAAAGAAAAAAACGTATATTAACTTAATCCCATATAACCCAGTCGATGAGCACAGTCAGTATCAACGAAGTGACCAAGAATCTGTCCTTGCTTTTTATGATACGTTAAAGAAAAACGGAATCAATTGTAAGATTCGTCAAGAGCACGGTACAGATATCGATGCGGCTTGCGGTCAGTTGAGAAGTAAACAGATTAAGAAGGATAAAGATCAATCGATTACGTCGTAATGGAAGACTGTTGATTAAAAGTGTGTGGTGAATGGAAGTGGACATTAAAAATGGCGAGGTAGACAGTAAATGTGTAGAAGTGGCCAGTTTTTCATCGAAAGTGGACAGTAAAACTCAAAAAGTGGACAGTAAGCACACTTTGAGGTGTTTGCACGCTAGCCATATGCCTGTCTACGCATTAAAACTGCTCCTATGTAGAGGTAATTCTGTTGATGGTGATGGTAATCTGTCTGATTCGAAGATTAATCTGTCCGATTGGCCACATAATCTGTCCATTTCAGCCAATAATCTGTCCAATTATATATTTCAAAAGCAGTATTGAATTCGAAAACAGCCTAATGAAAAGAGACCGGTTTTTTCAACTGGTCTCTTTTTATTATGTTGACAACTGTAAAACAATTACATATGATAATGGTAATTCAATGGAAGGGATGGTGTGTTTGTGAGCGTTGTCGTTCTTAACTAAAACAATTTGGATATCGGTTTACAAAAGAAAAAATGAAACGGCATGTCCGGTTTATTTGCTATGTCTTTTGTTTGCCACCAATAGTTAAGAACAGCGGTCAGATACAAGCCATCATACTTAATCCCATGATGCTTCGGACTCTTCTTATGAGCCGATTTTTTTATGCATTTTTAGGGTGAAGTCTATCTATGAGGCAGAAATGACATGTTCATTTCTGTCTTTTTTTATTGGCAGTTCCTGGCCTCTGTTAAGAGGAGGGGATAATAAACAATTCTTTAAAGTGACTTGTCTTTGCTATTAAAAATTTTTGGAGGTAGTTCCATTGAATACACAAACCATAAACATGCTTGAATATAACAAAATTAAAGAACAACTTGCATCTTTTGCATTAAATAGAGCTACAAAAGAACAAATAGAAAAACTACAACCTTCTTCAAACCTGTCTGTGATTCATTCATGGATGCTCGATACGACGGAAGCAAAACGCATTTTAGAGAAGAGTGCTAGTGTTCCGATCGCTAATTTAAACGGTTTGGAGCAAGTTTTAGAGATACCTAAAAAAGGATTGAATCTATCTCCCGAACAACTCACATTAATATTTGGACTTTTAGAAAACGTGAGCCGGATGCAGCGATTCATGAGAGACAAAACTTCTGTAGGACCCGGCGTATCTTCTTATGCGTACTCTATGTTTGACCTAAGTGATTTAAAAGAGGAGATCTATCGTTGTATTCGTAACGGTGGAGTTGATGACCATGCTAGTAAAACTTTGTTAAAAGTAAGAAAAAAGATTATCGTTGTCGAAGAAAGAATTAAATCCAAGCTTGATAACATGATGAAGTCCTCTGTTTACCGTGATATGCTGCAAGATCAGATCGTTTCCATGAGAGATGGCCGTTATGTTATTCCTGTTAAGAGCAAATACAAGCGTAATATTGACGGTCAAGTACTCGATAGTTCTTCAAGTGGCGCTACCGTGTATATTGAACCTCATGATATTCGTAAACTTCAAACCGAAATCAGTATGCTTAGAGCAGAAGAGGAAATCGAGATCTCTATGATTCTAGGAGTGCTAACAGGTATGGTTGCGAGTTACGAGAGAGAATTGCACATTACGATTGAAGCGATGATCCATTACGATTTTATCTTTGCAAAAGCAAAATATAGCAGAACGCTAGATGCGAAATCAGTATCGTTAAATCAAGAGAACAGAATAAACATTGTAAACGGCAAACACCCTCTGATCGGTGAAAAATGTATACCACTGCATTTTAATCTTGGCATAAACTATCAGTCACTCATCATCACTGGACCTAATACGGGAGGAAAAACGGTTGCTATCAAAACAGTAGGTTTATTGACCCTAATGGTTCAAACAGGGCTACATGTACCTGTTGATGAAGGAAGTGAATTTGCCGTATTTAGAGACGTCTTTGTTGATATCGGAGACGGGCAAAGTATCGAACAATCTTTAAGTACGTTTTCTTCCCATATGACAACGATCATTTCCATTTTAAAAGATGCAGGACCACAGGATTTGGTCATTTTAGACGAACTAGGTGCTGGAACGGATCCTTCTGAAGGAATGGGACTTGCCGTTGCGATTCTCGAAAGATTGTATAGCAAGGGAAGTATGATTTTAGCAACTACTCATTATAGTGAAATAAAAGAGTTTGCTTCCGTTACACCTGGATTTGAAAACGGATCGATGGATTTTAACCTTGAGACGCTTCAGCCTACGTATTCTCTCATTATCGGTAAAGCAGGGAAAAGTCAGGCTTTCTCGATAGCAAAGAAATTGGGGATGGACGATGAAATTATCCACCGTGCACAACTCATTACAGGAAAAGAAAGTTATCCACATGTGGATAAAGATGATGGTTCTATGTTTTCCACAGATGAATTTGAAAAACTTGAGACCTTACGTGATAAAGCTCAGTCGAAAGTGAAAAAACATCAGGAGAAACCACGAAAAACGGAAGAGCAGCAAGGCGAATTTTTTCATATTGGTGATCGTGTATTCGTTTCAAGTCTAAAAGCTGCAGGAATTGTTTACAAGCTAGAGAATGATCATGGAGAACTAGGTGTATTGGTTGGAGAAAGTAAGCATATCATTCACAAAAAGCGCTTAAAACTTCATATTGAGAGTAAAATGCTGTATCCAGACAATTATGATATGGACATTGTATTTGAATCAAAAGAAAATAGAAAAAAGAACAATTCCATGAAAAAGCGTCATATTGAAGGCCTTTCTATCGAGAGGGAAGATCATTAAGTGAGGGAGCTAGATGAAGAACCTTGTCACATGTAAAGTAGTAGGCGTTATTGACCTAACGGATGGTTTCTTAAAAGAATTCAACCGATATCAAGAAACAAAACAAGTATGGTATGTAGAGGATAAATCATACAAAGTGAAGGATGATTATTTTATTGATGACTGGTCGCCGGAAAGGAAGGTTCAGGTCATTGAAGAGTTAAGAAGATGTGTAAGCAGCGGTGGAGTAGTTGCTACAGCATGGAAACAGAAGCAGTTAGTGGGGTTTGCGAATGTTGAAAGCGAATGCTTTGGTTCCGAGGCGCAATATGTAGAGCTACCTTACCTACATGTCTCAAATGAGGTGCGGGGTATGGGGATAGGGAAGAAGCTTTTTTCTCTTTGCTGCCAAGAAGCGAAGAGGCTAGGTGGTAAGAAACTCTATATTGCAGCGCATCCGTCTATTGAATCACAATCGTTTTATCGCGCTGTAGGGTGTTCACTAGCAGAAGAAGTGAATGAGCGTATCTTCAAAAGAGAACCTTTAGACATTCAACTCGAAAAAGCGCTATAACAAAGGGAAAGAGACATCTACGTAGTACTAGATGTCTCTTTTTCAATAACGATCTCATCAGCGAGTGCTTGCTCGATGTCTGAAGCAATATCTATCGCTTTTGTAAAAAAATGATCGCAGCGAATGCCTTTCAATGTTACATCATTGGGACGATGAGGTCCCCCGTACACTTTTACAGCCGGTCCAGAGGTGGTAAAATCTTTTACAACAACATCGTTCAGAATGACGTTGTGAGCGCGATATTGAATGGCAATCACCGGATTACCCTCATAGTTATATGTGCGATCGCCTAGAACGGTTAAACCATTGATCACAACATGATTATATCCTGATACCACGAGGCCGCGTGGTGTTGAATCTTTATAAAGCTCAGTATAAATAGGCGCGATGCTAAAGAGATTAGTTGCAGAGATATGGTGAGCTGTTTTCGATTCAGGATCTATATCCTTATGATGGCCGATGTGACGAAAATTGTAGGATCGGTTATCATTTACAGATAAATGACCATAGATGTGTACGTTCGAAGCGGCAGAAGCGTTATGATGTGCTTTAATCTCAACACCTCCAAAGCAGCGTGCTGTTGAGTTGTTCAGAAGCCAAACATTATGAGAACCGTCATCGATTTCGATGCCATTAGAGTTCGAAAATCCTTTTTTATGGGACCTGCCGCTTGGATCACTCATATGAGAATTCGAAATAAAGATATATTCGCTATGGTGTGTAGTAATGCCATCATCACCAAAGCCATAGCCATTGAGATTGTCTAACCAGATGTATTTACTTCCTCCTCTTGAACGAGTACCGTCCCCGAGGTAAGTATATAGCGAAGAAGACACATCAAACCCGTGCAGCCCTGCATTAACAGCTTCTATGTCAAACATCCAGCCATAAGTGACGTTAGCGAAGGTTAAACAGCTCGATCGATTGTTTCCTGCACTTGTTTTTTCTTCTGAATCTAGCCGTTCTATGTTCCAATCGAGTGTCATTCCTTTTACAGCTATGTTTCGATTACCTTTAAAATGGTTCCTGTTCGTAATCAGCCATTCTGCTTTAGGGCAATCGTCATGCAGTTTTAGAATCGTTTCACCTTTTCCTTCCCCTAAAAGAATCGTCCACGAAGGCAATTTGATGCCTTTTGTTATGAATTTTCCTGCTGGAATACGTATTATGACTCTTCCTTTGCCGATTGCTTTTTTAAAAGCCTCCGTATTATCGGTTATTCCGTCACCAATCGCTCCATAGTCTAAAACGTTTACTTCCTCTTTTATATAACGATAAAGCATCTCGTACTGCTCATTTAACTTCGAGATCCACCTAGGATAGATATGTTCTTGTTCATCTTTATCCCATTCAGTTGTATCGACGTCTTTGTAGCGAGCCTTCTTTATTACCAAACTTTTTGTTGCATATTTGAACCATTCTAAAGAATTTCTATTCCGTTTCCTATCTTTTTTTAATGAGTCTTTGAATAGATTCTCTGAAGTATTTACATCGATAGATTCTGTTCGAGCATGTTTTTTTCTCAATTTTGCAATCAAGTTTTTATTAGTAAGTGGATCATGATGTTTATTAAGTGAAATCATTTAAACGATCACCTCGGCCTTCAATAAATTAGATTATAATTCATGATTTCCCTATCTAAAATATAATAATCAGTATGAAAGAGGAGTAGGGGAGAGCCATTTTGACAACCTAACCTTGGGTGTAAACAAAAATGTTTGCAAGTTTACAAATGCGTTTGCAATTGTTTGCTTATTTGTTTGCAAGTTTGCAGAGCCGTTTACTTGTTGATGTGTAAGGGTTTTTCCTGTGTTAAGTGAGTTGTTTACAACAATGTTTACAAGTTTACAGAAAATGTTTGCGTGTTTACAAATGTATTAAAAAGAAAATTAGGCATTGTTTAATTTCAATTAACCCTCTAATCTATTTATATAGCAACAAAATAAAGATTTGAAAAAAGAAAGGATGTACGCCCATGAGTAATTCTAGAATTGCTGCAGTTGATGTAGGTAACGATTCACTAAAAGGAATTTTCGGTACATTAGAACATGAATTAAACATCCCTAACGTAATTGCTAGAGATATTGAGGATCGTCCTGTTATTGGGATTGAGGAGTTAGACAGCAAAGATCCTTTAGAAGGCATACATATTAGAGTTCACTCCCCTGCCCTAAAAGAAAACAATGTGATTTATCGTGTTGGTCAGCTTGCTGCTAAGAGCGATAACTCTACTGAATTAGATCCAGGAAGCAGTAAATCAGAAGAAGATCAAACGTTGATCATGCTTTTTGCTGCATTAGCTCTTGATGCTGTAAATGAAGATAATGCTAAAACATTTACGAAAAACAACAATGTGATTGATACAAGCTATATTTTAGGTACAGGCCTTCCTCTACGCGAAGTAAAAGAAGGTAAGGACGCGGGTTACCGTTCAAAACTACTAGGATCTGTTCACCAAGTAGAATTCTTAGTAACACCTAAGTATCAAGGAATTAAAGTAAACTTAAAGTTTGAAGAAGTAAAAGTGTATCCAGAAGGTTTTGCTGCTTTTATTAACCTCGTTATGGATAACGATTTAAATATTACGAATAAAGATCTGATCGACAAGCCTATTCTTATTCAAGATATCGGCGGACTTTCTACAGATATCGCAGTGATCAAGAATAGAAACGTTGATGATGATAAAGCTCAAGGCTTTAACCTTGGTGTTTCTGAAGCGCTAGAACAAATTAGAGAAGAAATCCGCTCTAAGCATGGCGTGGAATTAGACAGCCGACGTGATGTAGTAGATATCATTACGAAAAAGACGAACCGCAACCACATCATGGTTCGTGGTAGCCGGACTAGTGTACATGACATTACAGATCGTATTTTAGTAGACCTAGCGAAAAAGCAATACCGTCTTCTTCGCAACGTTTGGCAAAAGAATTCGCAAACGGAAATCTGTTATTTTGTAGGTGGGGGATCTGCCGTACTTAAAGATTATATTAAGACGCTAAACAATAACCTGGATGGCTACAACATCGACTTTTTTGAAGATGAAAAAGAAAGCATCTGGATGATGGCAAACGCTTATTATAAGCTGATCTCTGATCATTTAAGAAGAACTGCGCCTAAAGAGAAAAAGAGCGAGGATAAAGACAAAAAAGCCGTTAAAGCTTAAACAAGGGTGATGAAATGGACAAAAAAGCATCCAATGAGATTACAAGAGGTAAAACGATTGCTTTTCGTATCCCCTCTGACACCCCAGATCACGTCATCAAACAGCTTCAAAAGCTGAAAGAGACGGAGAGGCGCAATTTTTCGAGTAAGATCTCAGAGTATGTCCTTCAAGGTGTTGGACAAGACATCCAAAGAGATCGAGAAACGATTACGATACCGTTGCCGAAAAATTTAAGTAAGATGCAGCGTGATTGGTTGAAGCATGAACATTCAGAGGCCTTGTTAGGCAATATTTTGTATCAGCTCATATCTAATCCTGTAAGAACAGCATCTTTACTTGCGGCTTTAAACAGCAACGCAACCGATATTGACGAAGCTTTATATCTTCAGGAAGATGTACAGCGTGAAGAGGATTCATTGGATCAGTATGAAAATCCAGTTGAGACCGAACACACAACCACCGATGGTTTTGACGATGATGATCTAAGTCAATTCGATTGGAACAGTGCTAAGCGAGATGAGCCCGAAGAAAAAGAAGAAACACAAAGCCCGGAGCAGGAAATGGAAGATCTGCTTGGAGATTTCCTGGCACATATGAATAAGTAATCAAAAGCGCAGCTGAATCTTCAGCTGCGTTTTTTTATTAAAATGAGGTCGCATACTGCAGGGTATGTGAGAGAAAGAGAGAGGCGTAAACTGTCGAGGATTGTAAACTTGCGGATAAACCGTTAAAACTTTTGGATTGAGCGACTAATCTTCTGGATATACAGCCGAAATTTCTGGATTGCGTTCCAAAACTTCTGGATTGAACGAGTTGAATACCCATATAGGTATATGTAACGTTCTGTTTCGGTACACGAAACAGTAACTATTCTCCCTTTGAAGGAGTAGAACTTTTATAAAAAATCAGTTTGTTTCCAACACAGGTAGGGAAAGGTCTCTTTATGATGTGAAAATACATAATGGAGAGGATTAGTTATATGAGCGATCAGAACAAAGTGAACGGCAACAGCAAGAATGAACAGCTGGAACAGTATCGTGCAGATGACAAAGGCAAAAAGTTAACGACCAATCAAGGGTTAAAAGTTGCTGAAGACGAATTCTCGCTAAAAGCGGGAGAACGTGGTCCGACACTTATGGAAGATTTTCATTTTCGGGAAAAAATGACTCACTTTGACCATGAAAGAATACCAGAGCGTATCGTACATGCTCGTGGGTTTGCAGCTCATGGAGAGTTTGAATTATATGAGTCTTTAGGAGAATTTACGAAAGCAAATTTTTTAAATGATACCTCTAAAACAACTCCAACGTTCGTCCGTTTTTCGACAGTAGCTGGTTCACGTGGATCTGCTGAAACGGTGCGTGATGCGCGCGGTTTCGCAACGAAGTTTTATACGGAGGAAGGAAACTACGATCTTGTTGGAAACAACATCCCGGTTTTCTTCATTCAAGATGCGATCAAGTTTCCTGACTTGGTTCATGCGTTAAAACCTGAGCCGCATAACGAGATGCCGCAAGCAGCAAGCGCACATGATACGTTTTGGGATTTTGTAGCCAATAATCAAGAGTCCGCGCATATGGTGATGTGGGCGATGTCAGACCGAGCGATTCCACGAAGTTTTCGCATGATGGAAGGTTTCGGTGTTCATACGTTCAGACTTGTGAATGACGAAGGAAAAGCGCATTTTGTGAAGTTTCACTGGAAGCCAGTCTTAGGAACATATTCTCTCGTATGGGATGAAGCACAAAAGATCTCAGGGAAAGATCCGGATTTCCACCGAAGAGATCTTTGGGAATCGATCGAAAATGGGGATTACCCTGAATATGAACTAGGACTTCAAATTATTGCGGAAGATGATGAATTTAACTTTGATTTTGATATCTTAGATCCGACGAAATTGTGGCCAGAAGAAGATGTGCCAGTAAAACTTGTCGGCAAGATGACGTTGAACCGTAACGTGGATAACGTTTTTGCTGAAACAGAGCAAGTTGCATTCCACCCAGGACACGTCGTACCAGGTATCGACTTTTCAAACGACCCACTTTTACAAGGACGTTTGTTCTCTTATACAGATACACAACTTTCTCGTCTTGGAGGACCAAACTTCCATGAACTTCCGATCAATCGACCAGTTTGTCCGTTTCATAACAATCAGCGTGACGGAATTTCAAGACATACGATCAACAGAGGTCAAGTGAGCTATCACAAGAATTCACTTGCAGCGAATACGCCGTCACCTACTCCTGAAGCAGAAGGCGGATATGTTCATTATCAGGAAAAAGTAGACGGAAGAAAAATCAGAGGCAGAAGTGAGAGCTTTAAAGACCATTTCTCTCAAGCCACTCTTTTCTGGAACAGTATGAGCGAGCCGGAAAAACAGCATCTAAAGAACGCTTTTAGTTTTGAGCTGGGTAAAGTGAAGAGCAAATCCGTACAACAGCAAGTCGTAGATATGTTTGGCAACGTGAGCTTGGAGCTTGCGACGGCTTTTGCAGAAGCGATCGATGCGGTACCTCCTCAAGGAGAAGGTTCTACGGTTACAAAATCTTCACCAGCATTAAGCCAGCTAAATACGGTGAAAAGCCCGAAGACAAGAAAAGTGGGAGTTATTGTGGGATCGACTGTAAGCAGTGAAGCAGCAGATATTCTGCAATCGTTAAAAGAGAGTGGCATTCAAGGTGAATGTATAAGTGATAAGCTAGGCAAACGCATAGCGGATGACGGATCTGAACTAGAGATCATGCATACATTCTTGACTGCAACTTCTGTTATCTTTGATGCGATCTATGTGGTAGGTGGTAGTGAGGATGCTACGTTTAAGAAGAATGCTTTGCACTTCGTTAATGAAGCTTTCGCGCACTTTAAACCGATCGGTGGTACGCATGAAGGTCAGCAGTGGCTGAATGAAGCAGAACTGACCGGACAGCCTGGTGTTGTTAGTGGAGATGGAAAAGACGATTTCGTACAGAACTTTACGGAAGCTATTTCCGTTCACCGCCATTGGAACCGTCAAGTATAAGGATTAGAGAACAGTGGGCGTAAGTGTTCACTGTTCTTTTTTTATTTCTAAGGAATGAAATGATGACAACGATACAAACTACATATGAACCTAACATGAAGGAGAGTTCATATGTATAGAAAAATAATTAAGATGATTATGGTGCTTGCCATAGCGTTCCCGCTTTTTGCTTCATCATTAACAGCAGAAGCAAAGCCGAAACAAAGAGTGCAAGGACCGTGTTTTAACCAAAACGCGATTGATCTGTATTCTTTGCAAAGAAAGCTGTGGAAGGACCATGTGTATTGGACGAGAAGCTACATTGTGAGCGCTACTGAAGGTGCCAAAGATCAAGAAGCAGTGTTGAAGAGGCTATTGCAGAATCAAACCGATATTGGTAACTCAATCAAGCCGTATTATGGAGATCAAGCCGGGAACGAACTCGGAAAATTATTAACAGAGCACATTGTAATCGCAGGACAGCTAGTGGATGCCGTGAAAAATGGCGATACGGCAAAAGCAGCGATCATCAATAAAGACTGGTACCGTAACGCAGATGATATTGCCAAATTTATGAGTAAAGCGAACCCGAACTGGTCAGAGCAACAAGTAAAAGAAATGCTTTACACACATTTAAAGTATGTCAGTGATGAAGCTGTTGCAAGGCTTAAAAAAGATTATGCTGGAGAGATTGTGATCTTTGATAAGAACAAGAATCATATGGTGATGTTTGCCGATGAAATAACGAATGGCATCATGAAGCAGTTTCCAGACTCATTTAGAACGTCATAAGAAAAAAGCCTCTCAGTGAGTGAGAGGCTTTTTTGCTATTTATCCTTCTTTTCTTTTTTGTTTTGTTCTTTTTGATCAATTGTACCTTGATTGAATGTATCGTTAATCTGCTCGTGAACGGTTTCTAATTCCTTATCTGTCTTTGATTTGTTTTTCTTATCGAGTTCAAAGTTTTTCTCTGCGATGTCTTCGGATTGCTTTTGTTTATCTGTTTTGTCGCTCATGAATGATTACCTCCTATTTTAGAAAAAGGGTCTACTTATCCTTTTCCCTTTCAGTTTTCCCTGAAACATGTTGAATTAAAATAAGCCTTATCCGATGATGGATAAGGCTTATGGTTGGAATTGGTCCTTGAAAGTAGTTGATTTCCGCTGCAGGTTGCATGCTTTCCACGGGGCGAACGGTGAGCCTCCTGCCGCTTTGCGCCATTAGGAGTCTCCACCTGCCCGCTCGTCCCGTAGGAGTCAGCAACCTTCCGCTACAAACAACTTGCAACAGATGAAAAAAAACATCTATAAGCCACTGACTTTTAGCAGTAACCTATCAAAAGAAATCCAGGAAAGTTGCGGGCTTATTTGTAATGATTTCTTCAAATCGCTCTACGTCTTCTTGGTTTCCTATGATCTTTCCGCATGAAAATAGAAACTGGGGCTTTTGTGAGCCTAGAAGTGCTGCTGCTAGCGTTTGTACATCCATAGCTAATGCGTCTGATACGGTCTCTGATTCCATCGTGATGCCATTTGCATCAATTGTGAACGTACCGTTGTTCCATTCTGCTTTTTCGTCTGTAATGGATAGTGTAAGTCTACCATCTAAGTTCTTGAATGGATATTGCTTTAGAAAGCTTTCTACATCCACAATACGTGCCATGAAGTAGGGATATTGCTCTTGGTGGATCCGTGGATTGTTTAATAAAAACGGAAGCTGATCATTAGATGGTGCGATGATTTTCACTTTGTCTACCATTGAATCGTGTTGACAGATGAAATTCCATAGAGCACGCCGTGCGTCATCGCTGACATAGACAAACTCTTGAACATCCAACAATTTATCTGCGACCTTGCAGCATAGGTATCCCTTAGGTTCTCCGTTTTCATCTTTATAGAGGATACGGTTATAGCCTTCTGTAAACACATGATTGTTCCACCAATAGTCTGTACGAACAAGCAGATGATTGTATGTACGGAACCACCCCTCGTAAACCGTATTTAGTAACTCATTTCCGTCCTTCTCCGTTAACCTGGAAATGGTACCAGGGACATCTTCATATCGCACGAGATCACTTTTATTGAGTGTATATTTGTTCACTGAGGCTGTGAGCTCCCAGCCGAAACGACGATAGAATTGAATATTGAAAGGATGCAGCAAGCTGATGCTTTGACCGTTCTCCTTCATTTTTAAAAGTGCTTGTTGTAATAGACGGGTGACCGAGCCTTTTCGGCGATGTTCTGGCCAAGTAGCTACACCTGCGATTCCACCCATGGGAAAACGCTGATTTTCAATAGAGATCTCCAAAGAGTGAATGTGGAGCTTAGAAATAAGTTCTTCGTTTTCAAACTCTCCCCAGATTTCCTGTCTCTTCATCATTTCATACCGTTTCGGCAGATCTTCTTTTTTTACGATGTACTGAAAAGCATATTGAGAAAGCTGAATGGATTTTTCGAATTCTGATTCTGATAATACTCTGAGTTCCATTTTTTAACGACCTCCCTTTACTTCTCCATACTACAAGTTCGGCGGGAGAGTTGAAAAGGATTTCACTAAAAAAGCATGAATAAACGCTTTAAATAAAAATGGTAGTATGAATAGAGAAGTGAAAAATAATGGATATTTATAAAAACTATCGAAATTATATTCATTTGGAGTTATAATTATAAATCGTTGTGCATATTCACAACGTTGGAGTGAGGACGAGCATGCGTATTCATAAGTATATAAGTTTAACGGGTTTTTGTTCTAGAAGAGAGACGGATCGGTTATTGAAGAGTGGCCGAATTTCCATAAATGGAGAGATCGCCAATAAAGATAGTTTTGTACTGGATATGGATACGGTCCTTATCGATGGGAAAGTCATTCCTCAAAAAACGTCAACGGTCTACCTCGCTTTTAATAAACCAGTGGGAGTCACGACCACATCTAATCCTGAGATTGATGGAAACATTCTAGAGTATATCGATCTATCAGAGCGCGTATTTGCCGTTGGTAGGTTAGATAAAGGTTCTCAAGGTTTGATTTTATTAACGAATGACGGAGAGTTAGCCAATCGGATTTCGCAGGCGGATTATGGTCATGAGAAAGAATATGAAGTGACGGTCGATCAACCTGTTACTGATTTGTTTCTTCAAAAAATGGCTCAAGGGGTCTTCATTTTAGATGCCATAACAAAACCTGCGAAAACAGAGTGGGTAAGTAAATATGTTTTTCGGATCACGCTTACGCAAGGATTGAACCGGCAGATTCGGCGGATGTGCAAAACGCTAGGGTATGAAGTAGAGAAGTTAGAGCGTATACGCATTATGAATATACATCTTCATGCATTGGAACCTGGAAAGTGGCGGTATTTAAGGCATGACGAGCTGAGCGAGCTGAAGAAAGGTTTAGAGATTTAGTAAAAAAGGAAAGAAAAACTAGTATTTTATAAGAAACTCTGTATTTCTTACAATATTGCGAAAATTGTAGAATAAACATATACTTGGAAATGGAAAGTGTATGAAAGCGCTTTACATCGTAGAAAGAGAGGCATAAAATTATGGGTTTACCGAAACAACAGATTGATGATCAAATGAAACAAACGAGCTTTAGTCGATTAATTAAATTTATAGTACCCTCATTGATTGGTATCTTTTTATTTATGATTCCTATCTCATATGATGGGGAAATTACCATTCCTGTAGCGATTTTAGCAGGAATGTTGCAGGATGGAATAGGTGCACATATTCCGAAAATCATGACAGCTATTATAGCGATTACGGTCGTAGGCTCTTTAGGCACATTCTTTTTTAAACCTAAAGCCGTTGTAAATCAACCGTTTCTAAATACATTGTTCAACGTAAATATCGTTTGGCAGTTGATTCGTTTAGTAGGATTAATTTTTGCTGTGATGACATTATTCAAGCTTGGACCGGAAGCCGTATGGTCTGAAAATACAGGACAGCTTCTTCTATTTGATTTGATTCCTGTATTGTTTTCCGTGTTTTTATTTGCAGGACTGTTCTTACCACTGTTATTCAACTTCGGATTGTTAGAACTTTGTGGGGCATTACTCGTAAAAGTGATGCGTCCTGTTTTTAAACTGCCTGGACGTTCTTCTATCGATTGTTTAGCATCATGGCTTGGAGATGGAACGATCGGTGTGCTTTTAACAAACAAGCAGTATGAAGAGGGCTATTATACAAAGCGTGAGGCAGCTGTAATCGGCACAACATTTTCTGTTGTATCCATTACGTTCGCAATTGTTGTTCTTGCTCAAGTAGATCTGGCTCACATGATCGTTCCATATTATTTAACGGTCGTATTAGCAGGGCTCGTGTGTGCGATTATTATCCCACGCATTCCGCCACTTTCTAGAAAGCCTGATACGTATTATGAGGGCGCAAAAGAAAATGTAGCAGATGAAGTGATTCCAGAAGGTGAGACACCTTTTAGATTTGGTCTTAAAAAGGCGGTTGAACGCGCTGATCAAAATAAAAAAGCGGCACCGCTAGTAAGAGAAGGTTTTCAGAACGTCCTTGATATGTGGATGGGTGTTGTTCCAATCGTAATGGCAATCGGAACATCCGCACTGATGGTAGCAGAGTTCACACCTTTCTTCACATACTTGGGGGCACCTTTTGTACCGATCTTAGAGTTCCTGCAAGTACCATATGCATCAGATGCAGCACAGACGATTGTAATCGGATTTGCAGACATGTTCCTTCCTTCTATCATAGGAGCAGGAATTGAGAGCGAACTGACTCGTTTCGTAATCGCGGCAATGTCAGTCATCCAATTGATCTATATGTCTGAAGTTGGCGGATTGCTGCTAGCTTCAAAGATTCCTGTTAACTTTAAAGAACTAGTTATTATCTTTTTCTTGCGTACATTCATCTCACTTCCGATTGTTGTGGGAATGGCACATCTTATGTTTTAAAACAAAAGCTGTTCAGAGAGTCGTTTCTCTGAACAGCTTTTTTTAGATGCTATAAAAGTTCTTGTATATGTTTTTCAATGGTTTCGGGCTTGTCCGTTGGTGCGAAGCGTTTTACAACTTGCCCGTTTCGGTCTACTAAAAATTTGGTAAAGTTCCATTTGATTGCTTTAGATCCTAAGATGCCAGGTGCTTCAGCCGCTAAATATTTAAAAAGAGGATGCGCTCCATCACCGTTTACGTCTACTTTTGCGAACATTGGAAAGTTAACACCATAGTTCAACTCACAGAACTCCATAATCTCGTCACTTGACCCAGGTTCTTGCGCTCCAAATTGGTTACATGGAAATCCAAGTACGGATAATCCTTGCTCTTTATGGCTCTCATAAATAGATTGAAGTCCTTTGTATTGAGGGGTAAAACCGCATTTACTTGCCGTATTAACAATTAAGAGCACATCGCCTTTGTAAGAGTCTAGGTTGGTTTTCTCGCCTTTGATCGTTTCAACTGAAAAATCATATACTGACATTTTCTCAAACTCCTTATTTTCGTTTTTTTATAAGTGTAACGGTAAATGGAACGGCTTTCACTGAAAATGCTCGAAGTGATAAAATAAGGAGCTAACGTGAAAGGGGAAATATAAAATGGACGCAGTGTTTCATGTGGAACATCAAGTTTTTAATTACCGTGTGGCTGCCGTAATGATTAAAGAAGGTCGCGTGCTTATGCATCGAGCAAAAGCGGAAACAAATTGGTCATTGCCTGGAGGACGGGTGAAACTTGGGGAAGATGCGCAGACAAGTTTGAAGCGTGAAATGAAAGAAGAACTGGATCTGAACGTGAGGGTTGATGGTTTCTTATGGACAGTGGAAAACTTTTTTACATATGCAGAAAAAGAGATCCACGAGGTTGGATTATATTTTAAAATCACAGCTAAAAAACCGTTGCCGCTTCATGATGGTGAGGAATTTACTGTGTTAGAAGCAGATCGACTTGTTTTTAAGTGGGTCCCGTTGGAGAAGTTAAATGATTATGAGTTGTACCCCCATGTGGTGAAGGAAAAGCTAAAAGAGGGTTCTTTTAAGCCAGATTATTTCTTAGTAGATCAATCTCCTGTAGTGGATACACGTCCTTAATAGATACGAGAATAAAGAAACAAGGTAAGTAGCGAGGTTAAAGTGTTTAACCTTACGCCGCTTACCTTGTTTTACTCCTGTTTTTAATCCGATTCTTCACTGCTGTTATTGTTGTAAGCCAATCCACAAGAACAACGAGAATCACCGAACAATAGATGATAAGCAGCTGGGAACTCCTGATTCACTAGCTGTACGCCGCGTGCAAACTCTTTTACGTCAGTAGGGACGCGGGGGAGTGCATCGGCTTTCTTTTGAGAATCAATATAAGCCCCAGGCGGGACGAATCGGTTCTTCCGAATACGCACTCCGTTCGTTACTACTGCATTGTAGGAAATAAAGCTCCCTTTCTCCACCGTAGCGTTATAAACGATCGCCTTAAAGCCTACAAATACTTTTTCTCCGATAAAACAAGGTCCGTGAACGAGAGCGCCATGTGCGACAGAGACTTCATTATCGATATAAATGGAATACTTTCTGCCATCAACTTTGACGAACTGATTCGTTAATCCATGAAGAATGACGCCATCTTGAAGGTTCGTATCACAGCCGATATAAAATGGAGTCCCTTCATCTGCGCGAATACTCACCAGTGGTGCGACATATACGTTCTCTTGTATCCTTACATCCCCTATTACGCTTGTAAATGGACTTAAAAATGAACTTTGATCAATGGTTGGTGCGATCTGAATTGGATTAAAAGTTGTCTTAGGATTAGGGCTAACAAAAGGTTGAAAGCCGTCTCCGCAATCATTGTGTTTCAAAACTATCCACCCCTTACAATTTATCTCTTCAGCCTATGCAGAAAAGCAAGATGTGGAAACCCGTCTAGTTATTCATACTCGTCTCAAGTGATAGTACCGTGCAAATAGATGTCAGTGTCCACCCCGTTTGTACAAAGTGGGTTTTTTGTATTTGTGTGGGGTCAGACCCCACTACGCCTTGAGGCTTATCTAAAGATACAGCTACGGCCGGTTTTGAGAAAATGCTGAGGGAGGTAAGCTAAAGATACGAAAGGAGGAAGCCAATATGAAAAAATTAGGCTTGCTTGTAGTTGGAGGAATTGCAGCAATCGTTTTGATCGCAAATCTTGGCCCGATGGTTGGCCTTGGGATCGGTCTAGCGGTGATGTATTACGCCTTTAAGAAGGCGATGGCTGCACACAGTGGAGGAAAGAAATTTTGGTGGGGTGCTCTATCAGTAGTTGGGCTTTGCGTAGCTGTTAGCAACCTTCCTGCGATATTAGGCGCTGTCGCGATCTATGTTCTTTACGTTGTCTATAAGAAATGGAACCAATCAGCGGTATTAGATGAGAACAACAGTAATGATCCTTTCACAAATTTTGAAAGAGAATGGGCAAAACTTAAAAATAGCTAAAAACAAACGTTAAAAGGAGCGAATCACTATGAATTTATTTGAACGCATCAAAAACTCAATCTCAGCAGATGTACATGAGCTTTTAGATCAAAAAGAGGAAAAGAATCCGTTATCTCTTCTGAACCAATATTTAAGACAGTGTGAGTTAGAGGTGAACAAAGCTCATAAGTTAGTAGAACGTCAGCAGCTGTTAAAGGATGAGTTCGTACGTGAGATGGAAGAAGCCGAGGCAAGAGCAGCTAAGCGAGCTCATCAGGCTGAAATCGCTCAGCAAGCGAACGAGCAAGAGTTGTATCAATTCGCTGTTCAAGAAAAAGAACAGCATGCACTACGAGCAGCCCACTTAAAAGAGTCTACGCTTCAAGCAGAAAAGGATCTTGTAGAGCTTGAGCAAAAGTATGAGCAGATGAAACATAAGCTAAAAGATATGCAGATCAAACGCATGGAATTGATGGGACGTGAAAATGTAGCACGCGCTCACCAGAAGATGGACCGTGTGATCGATCCGTCTCAATCCTTGAAAAAATCGGCTTTCCGTTTTGATGAGCTTGAACATTATATGGATCGTCTTGAACAGAAAGTAAACGCTGATTATCAAGCAAGTTCAATGGACGCGAAGCTAGCTAAACTTGAAAAAGATTGGAAAAAGGAAGAATCATCTACTACCGTTTAAGGCAGTATGTGATACGATAAAATAAGAGACAAGGCGCAAATTGCTGCGCCTTTTACCTCGTTTATGACAGAAAGTGAGTGAGTGCAGATGCTGAATCGGAAAAGAAGTGATTTCATAAGTTGGGGGCTTTTAATAGCGATTGTTTTAGTGCTGTTAGAAGCAACTCTAAACGGAGGAGGAATCTTATTCTCTCTTCTATTTAGTGCTGCACTCTTGTTTTTTGGAAGAAAACGAATGCCGAAGCGATCCGGCAAGATCATGTTCTGGCTGGGTGTTTTTATCGCTGTCATGAACGTACTAAGTATGTTCACCTTTAAGCTCTTGTTAGTCGCATTCGTCATCTATGTGATCTATGAATTTTATCAAACGAAACAAAATCCGGTTTTCGTTACGCCTCAGTTCGAACAAGTTCCAACTATGACACAAGATAATGTATACAGAAAGGAAACGCTATTAAAAAACATCCTATTAGGCACGCAACAAACGCCAGAGCATGTGTATGAATGGAACGATATTAACATTCAATGTGGTCCTGGTGATACGATCATTGATTTGAACCAGACCATTTTACCTGATGGGGAATCCGTTATTCTGATCCGTGGTACGATCGGAAATATCACGATCTATGTTCCTTATGAGATGGAGGCAGCAGTCAGCCATTCTATGATCATGGGGGATTCAAGAATTTTTGACCGAAGTGAATCTAAGCTGTTCAATCAGACGCTTTTTTACCGAACGAAAGGGTATGGAGAGGCTGAGAAAAAAATAAAAATTGTTACAAGTATGTTTGCCGGCAGTCTGGAGGTGAAACGGGTATGAGTACTGTTTTACGTCATATGTTCTCCGGTATCGTAGCTGCATTTGCTGTAGCAATTCTATTAGGTTCGATCGTATACACAACATTTCCGATCGATAACTGGGATTTTTTATTACAGAAACACTTGCTTGATATTCCCGTTGCTTTCGTTCTACCCTTTTTAGTGTTCATCATGGGCGCTTTCTTTGGTTTGAATTCGGGCATCACGTCTCGTAAACAACTAAACTCTATCAATCGAACACTGAAGTCCATTGAAGACGGCAGGCAAGTAGACATGAAAGAAGTAGACAGTCTTGAGTTGCGAACGATCACGAAGCGGATGGAAGGCATTCAAAAGCAACTAGGGGAAAAAATTCGCCAGTCCCAAAAGATGGCTACCGAGAAAGCAGTAGATCAAGAAAAGCGGATCCAAGAGATTATTTCCCAAGAAAGAAATCGTTTGGCGAGGGAACTACACGACTCTGTTTCGCAGCAGCTTTTTGCAGCAAGCATGATCATGTCGGCTGTAAATGAAACGCGAAGAGAAGAAGACTCACGTGAAACTAAACAGTTAAAGCTTGTAGAAGAAACGATTCATCAAACACAGCTTGAGATGAGGGCACTGCTTCTGCACCTACGTCCTGCGGCATTAAACGGGAAATCATTGCAGAAAGGGATGGAAGAGCTTCTACAGGAGCTTCTACAAAAAGTACCGATCGAACTAAAATGGAAGATTGAAACGATTCCTCTTGCAAAAGGAGTAGAAGATCACCTGTTTCGTATTCTTCAAGAATCGGTGTCGAACATTTTAAGGCATGCACAGGCAAATAAAGCGCAGATCTTGCTCGTCCAAAGAGATGATCTGATTATCCTCCGCATTGAAGATGATGGTGTAGGCTTTAAGATGGATCAAGAAAAAACTGGTTCCTATGGACTTCAAAACATGCATGAACGGGCAGCAGAAATTGGCGGTACACTTAAGATTGTGAGTTTGCCAGGCGAAGGAACGCGGCTTGAAGTAAAAGTACCTATTTTGAAAGCGGGAGATGAGGGTAATGATCAAAGTATTATTAGTGGATGATCATGAGATGGTGCGTATTGGGGTATCGGCTTACCTTTCTGCGCAGCCTGATATAGAAGTAACGGATGAAGCGGAGAACGGAAAAGTTGCCATAGAGAAGGCACTAGCATTGAGACCGGACGTAATTTTAATGGATCTTGTTATGGATGAGATGGATGGAATCGAAGCAACACGGGAGATAACAACGGCATGGCCAGAAGCGAAGATCATCGTTGTTACAAGTTTTCTTGATGATGAAAAAGTATATCCGGCACTAGAGGCGGGTGCGTCTAGTTATATGTTAAAAACGTCAAAAGCGAGTGATATCGCTCAAGCTGTTCGCGATACGTATCATGGTAAATCTGTTCTTGAACCCGAAGTAACCGGGAAGATGATGAGCAAGATGCGTAAAAAACAAACGCGCGAGCCACATGAAGAGCTGACTGCGCGCGAGATGGAGATTCTTCTGTTGATGACGAAAGGAAAGACCAATCAAGAAATTGCAGATGATCTGTTCATCGCATTAAAAACAGTGAAAGTACATGTGAGTAACATATTGAGCAAGCTGGATGTACAAGATCGTACGCAAGCTGTTATCTATGCCTTCAACCATTCACTCGTGTAACTTTTTTCTGCCTGCACAGGGATATGCTGAAAGATTTTGAAATCAAAGAGACCAAGATCTGTCAGCTTGATTTCCGGAATTACAGGAAGTGTTAAGAAGGATAGGGTCAGGAACGGATCAAAATCTCCGCTGAATCCAATCTCCTTTAACTTTTCTTTTAGATGAATGATTTGGTCGTTGACTTCTATAAATGGTCGATCTGACATCAACCCGGAGATGGGAAGCGGGACAGATGCGAGCACTGCTCCGTTTTTCACGATCACATAGCCGCCTTGCATCTTGCGGATAGCTTCTATCGCGACTTGCATATCCTCATCATTCGTACCTGCAACGACTAAGTTGTGTGAATCATGCGCAACAGTTGAAGCAATCGCTCCGTTTTGGATAAGAGGCCTTTTACCACTCCTAGACCAATGTTTTCAGTCTTGTTGTGGCGTTCGATCACAGCCATTTTTATTAAATCGTTCGTGATAGATGGTATGAATTCTCCGTTTTCTGCTGTTGCCGCAAAAACTTTCTTCTTGGTAACAATCTGATTCGGGATGATTTCGATCACATGCATGGGCTTACCATCGGTTATAGGAATAGAAAGCTTTTCGGAATCTATCATTGTCATGTTTACCGACTTTGTTAAAGCGGCTGGAGGCTGTGCGCTTCTAGATTCTGATCCTTTGTACTTCCCGTTCTGAGCAACCAATTTTCCTCCAACAAAAACATCGGATATTACAATGGAATCCAAATTCTCAAGCAAAAGAAAGTCTGCTTTGTAACCTGGAGCGACAGCGCCTTTTTCTTTTAAACCGTAACATTCTGCTGCGTTCAAGGTTGCGAGCTGGATTGCTTGCAGAGCATCCATGCCTTCTTGAATAGCGACCCTCACGTTATGATCTACGCTTCCTTCCGCTACTAAATCATCCAGGTGCTTATCATCTGTACAGAATAAAAAGCGACGAGCGTTTTTCGGTGTTACAGCTGTTATGAGCGCTCTTAAATTTTTGGCTACAGATCCTTCACGTATTAACACGAACATCCCTCGAGAGATTCGATCTAGTGCATCTTCCTTCGTCGAACATTCGTGGTCCGTCGCAATCAGTGAGGAGCGATAGACGTTGATGCCATTAGCGTCTAATCCTGCTGCATGGCCATCGATCATTCCGTTTTGATCAGCTGTAGAAACGATTTTTTGAAGCATATCCTCATCCCCTCTAAAAACAGCAGGAAAATCCATGACTTCCGCTAAACCGAGGACACGTGGATGAGTTAAAAAGGGTTCTAAATCAGATGCTTTTAAAACAGCACCTGCGTTCTCAAAAGGAGTTGCAGGAACTGATGAAGGAAGCATCACTCTGACGTCCAGAGGAAGCCCTTCAGAGTGATTCAGCATAAAGGAGATACCTTCAGCTCCTGAAACGTTACCGATCTCATGAGGATCCGTTATAACGGTTGTAACACCATGTGAGAGCAGCACTTTGCTGAACTCTGCCGGCGTTACCATAGATGACTCGATGTGCACATGACCGTCGATGAAAGCAGGGGATATAAATTTACCCGCTGCATCAATCGTTTCATTTCCTTCGTACTCACCAATACCGGCAATATACCCATCAACGATCGCAACATCTCCTTCCATGACTTCGAGATTAAACACATCAATGATTCTTCCGTTTTTTATTACAACATCTGCTGGCATTCTTTTTGTACTAACATCAATTCGTTTTTTTAGAGAATCTATGTTCATGAAGTGATCTCCTTTTAAAAAAATCTATCAACTAGTATACGGATATCCAATGTATTCCATGTACAGAAAAAACGGTCCCGAGGTGGTGACCGTTTTCGTGGTTATGCATTCAGAATGTCAATGACTCGTCCAACTTGACCGTCTTCAAGGCGTACCTTGATGCCGTGTGGATGAGTAGGTGAGTTCGTTAAGATATCTTTTACGATACCTTTTGTTTTCTTGCCAGAACGCTGATCTGCTTTTAAGATTACGTTCACGGAAAGACCAGGGGTGATATTTGCTCGCTTACGATGCATTAAACACCTGTTCTCCGTGCTTGGTTGTTTGCTTTTTTTGTTTGTTGGTTTTTTAACTGGTTGGCCACTTTAACAGGACCCTTGCTGAATGATCCGCCTGATTGCTGTGCTTTCTTCTCAGCTAAACGTTGCTTTGCGATTTCTTGAAAGCTTAACTTCTTTTTCTCCTCAGCCATCTTAGTCACCTCTATTTTTTCTTTTTAAAATCTGCTTCTTTTAAATAACCTTCTGCTTCTGCATATGTTTCAAATGCAGCTTCTAGTGCATCATCTTCATCAAAGATGAACCACATGCCATCTTCTCCTACGAGGCGAATCTCCTCGTGGCTGTGGCTGTACCAGTGTTCTTCTTTACGTTCTTCGTCATCAGAACGATCTTTCTTCGGCTGCTGCCAGCCGTGTTTCTTTGATAAGAACTCCATGGAGTCTTGGATTAAAGCAATCAGTTCTTCTGCTTCGTAGTCTCGGATGTTCACATAGCCTTTGTCGTTCTTTACGCTTTGTGGCAGGTGTCCGCCATACACGAAGCCGTTTCCGTTCGGGTGAAGGTGGTACACGACGATTTTTTTGTCTTGTACACTTTCTTCAAAATGGAAGTTCAAGCGGCCAAGGGATACCTCGTGCATGTCGAGCTCTGGGAAGTTTTCTTCGATTAAAGCAATTTTATCTTCAAATGAAAGCATGTTTATACTCTCCGTTTCTTTGTTGTGATTGGTTGATTATATCACACTGGAAGAGAAAAACGAAAATGCCTCTGGTGGGAAATTCTGTGTTGTGATTGGGTGAGTTGATCTCCGTTTCAGGTGCTTCGCTTTCCGCGGGGCAGGCGGTGAGCTCCTTGCCGCTTTGCGCCATTAAGGGTCTCACCTGACCGCTTGTCCCGCAGGAGTGTCGCACCTTCCACTTCAATCAACTTGCAAGGGTGTCTAATAATCAAAGAACAAATTCAAAACACACGCCATGTTTCAATCCGAGTAAAAAAAGCTGACAAGATTTCTTTCCTGTCAGCTTCATCTGTTTTAGCTTGTTGTTGTTTCTTTTTGGATGGATTTTTCGAGTTCGAACCAGTAGTCTGCTAGTGTTTCCATGCCTTTGTCGAAGTTTTCGAGATGGAAGTGTTCGTTTGGTGCATGGAAGTTTTCTGTTGATAGTCCGAAGCCCATTAATACGACTGGGATGTTCAGCATTTGATCGAACGTTGCTACGATTGGGATCGATCCGCCGCCACGTGTGAATGCAGTTGGTACACCGTAAACTTTTTCATAAGAACGTGCAGCCGCTTGGATGGCTGGGTGATCGAACGGCGTTACGTATGGAGCTCCTTTATCAAACAGAGTAACCTTCACATCAATGCCTGCTGGCTTATGCTTTTCAATGTGCGCTTTTACTTTTTCAATGATCTCATCTGGCTCTTGGTTTGGTACGAGTCGGCAGCTGATCTTCGCGTGTGCTTTTGCAGGGATTACAGTCTTGATCCCTTCACCTTGGAAGCCTCCCCATACGCCGTTTAACTCTAATGTAGGGCGTGCCCATGTACGTTCGATGTGAGAGTAACCTTCTTCACCTGTGAGCTCTGTTACGCCAAGCTGATTCTTAAGCGCTTCTTCTGTTAGAGGAAGCGCACGGAATGCTTCTCTTTCTTCTTCCGTTAATTCTTGTACATGATCATAAAAGCCATCTACTAAGATACGTCCGTTTTCATCACGGAACGATTGCAGAAGTTCTGTGATCGCGTGTAATGGGTTCTGGACGGCACCACCATATAGACCAGAATGCAGGTCACTGTTTGGTCCTGTTACATCCACTTGCATCGCACACATACCGCGAAGGCCGTAGCAGATTGCTGGTTTTCCGCGATCAAGCATACCGGTATCCGAAATAACGATAACGTCTGCTGCTAGTAAATCTTTATTTTCCTCAATAAACTTCGGAAGACTCGGACTGCCGATCTCTTCTTCACCTTCGATACAGAACTTGAAATTAAGAGGAAGAGACCCTTCTGATTTCAGGATGGCTTGTAAAACTTTTACGTGCATAAACGTTTGGCCTTTGTCATCTGATGCTCCGCGCGCGTATAGTTTGTTTTCGCGAATGGTAGCTTCATAAGGCGGAGATTCCCATAACTCGATTGGATCGACAGGCTGAACATCGTAATGACCATAAACGAGTACAGTCGGTTTTCCTTCTGCTTTTAACCAGTCTCCATAAACAACAGGGTGTCCGTCTGTTTCATAGATTTTCACGTTGTCCATTCCGGCATTCGTAAGGTTATCTGCAATCCATTCTGCACCTTTTCGAACATCTTCTTTATGTTCAGGCAATGCACTCACACTCGGAACAGCAAGCCAGTCTGTTAACTCTTTTAGATGCGTGTCGCGGTTTTCTTTTAAATAATTTACGATTTTGTCTGTCATATTGAAATCCTCCTTATGTACGTTAAGTTCTACTTTCTAGTTTAATGGAGTTCAGCTCGGAAATGAAATGTCTTTTTTATAAGCCATTCTTTGCGTGTTAACTTCTCCATCCATTTCACACACCTTATGTATTTGTGGTTTACTAAAGGTAAAGCTATCGGTATGAGTATTCTGTATAAGTGAACATTTCCCTTTATAAAAGATAGAAAGAAGTGCATAGAGTATGGAGAAAAAAATAGGTTTTATAGGTTTTGGAAAGATGGCGCAAGCGATGGCAGGAGGTATGATCAGTTCAGGTTTGATCAGTCCTGATCAGATCATTGCGAGCATGCGAACGGAAAAGAAACGACTGTATGTCGAGAAACAATATGGTATCCACACATTCTCGTCAAACAGTGATGTGGCAAAAGCTGCAGATGTGCTATTCCTTGCTGTAGCGCCATATTCCTATCTTGAAGTGATTGAAGAGGTAAAGGAATTCGTAAAATCTGATGCGATCATCGTAACGATTGCAGCGGGGATTACAACAGAAGACGTGGAGCAGGCTTTCTGCAAACAAGTGAAAGTGGTCCGCACGATGCCGAACACGCCATCACTTGTTGGAGCGGGAATGACGGCTGTTTCTGTTAATGATGAGATAACGGATGAAGACTTAGAGACGGTTGAGAAGTTGTTAGGCAGCTTCGGAAAGGTAGAGGTAATCATAGAATCTCAGATGGATGCGATTCCTGCGATTAGTGGTTCTTCGCCGGCTTACGTGTACATGATGATTGAGGCGATGGCAGACGGAGGTGTCGTACAAGGTTTGTCCCGCGATCAATCCTATCGTTTAGCGGCACAAGCGGTTTTAGGAGCAGCACAGATGGTACTTGAAACAGGAAAACATCCTGGTGAGTTAAAAGATCAAGTAACGTCTCCAGGTGGAGCAACGATTGCAGCCGTCGCAACGCTCGAGCAAGAACGCTTTCGTGGTGCAGTATTAGCGGCAATGGAAAGCTGTACAGAAAAAGTAAAGAAATTGGGGAAAAAGTAGATGGGCTTTAAAGAATTAGGGATTCATGATGAATTGATAGATATTTTGCTTCAAAACGGCATCGGTGAACCTACGCCGATTCAAAAGGAAACGATTCCAGTGATCTTGGAAGGAAAAGATGTAGTTGGACAAGCACAAACGGGTACAGGAAAGACGCTTGCTTTCGTCCTTCCTCTTTTGCAAAAAATTAATGCTGAACGTGACGCGGTTCAAGGGTTGATCGTCGCACCGACCCGTGAGCTTGCCATTCAAATCACTGCTGAAGTACGCAAACTCACAGAAGCTCTCGGTGAGATCAACGTGCTCGCTGTTTACGGTGGGCAGGACGTGATCGCACAAATGCATAAGCTAGAGAGCAAGGTTCATGTGGTTGTAGCAACACCTGGAAGACTGCTAGATCATATTCGCCGAGAGACGATCGTTTTATCTCAAGTTTCAACGTTCGTGCTAGATGAAGCGGATCAAATGCTTCATATCGGATTTTTAGATGATATTGAAGACATCATGTATGAGGTGCCTGAGAATCGCCAAACGTTACTTTTTTCAGCGACGATGCCTGATGAAGTAAAGAAGCTGGCTGAAACGTATACAAACGATCCTCAAGATATTCATGTGAAAACGAAACAGATTACGTTAAAAGAAATCCGCCAGCGAATCGTGGAAACAACAGATCGAGGGAAGCAGAATGACCTCGTTCAAACGATCAGATTGTTGCGTCCGTATTTAGCGATCATTTTTTGCCGAACGAAAAGAAGAGCAAGCAAGTTAAACGAAGCTCTGCAAAATATGGGATACAATTCTGATGAACTGCATGGCGATCTTTCTCAAGCGAAGAGGGAAGACGTAATGCGACGATTTCGTGAAGGCGAGATTCAGTTCTTAGTAGCAACGGATGTGGCGGCACGCGGTTTAGACGTTGACGGAGTAACGCATGTTTTTAATTACGATATCGCGCTCGATGCAGAAAGCTATATTCATCGCATCGGAAGAACGGGACGTGCTGGAGGAAAAGGACTCGCGGTGACGTTCGTTGCTCAGAAAGACCGACGTTTGCTGCAGATTATCGAAAGAGAGACAGATCAAAAGTTGAATGTTTTAAAACTTGAATATATGTAAGATTATTTTATAAAAAAGTGGGCTATCCTTCAGGATGGCTCCTTTTTTTGTGGGTACATAATACCAACTATTATTACCAGGTAACAAAAATGGTTGCTTCATAAAATAAAACTTGTTACGATTGTATTGTACAAGAATTTTCGAAAGAGTCAGATTAGAGGAGTTGAGCAAATGAAAGATCTACAATCGTTTGGCTGGTATGCAGCAAAAATCGCTCCAAAGCTGCCGAAAGAAGCCTTTAAGCCAGTACCTTCAAGATTATGGGGTGGGCTCGTTTACTTATTGATCGCAATCGCCGGTATTTTAGTTATCGGGTTATTGAATAATTTACACCCTTGGTTAGGAATTGGTATCGCTGTTATATTAGGAACATGTTTCGCGGGGATGGGCTTTTTAGGCCATGAGATCCTGCACGGCACAGTGATTCGTAAGCCGTGGCTGCGTGACTTTTTAGGAGCAGTAGCTTTCTGGCCGTTAAGTGTTGGACCGAAGCTCTGGCGTAAGTGGCACAATACGACGCATCACGTTCACACACAACATGATGGAAAGGACCCTGATGCGTGGCCAACGCTAGAGAACTTGTCTCACAAACCATTGTTACAAAAAGTGTACAAGCTTCCGATGTGGATGCGTTCAATCGTGAGCTTTGCATTCTTATCTGTTTCGTTTACGCTGCACGGACTTTTCATGTTCAAACGATTTATTACAGAATTCAAACCAAGCAAACGTCCATCTGTTTGGATTCAGCTGTTATTGCCGTGGGCGATGTGGCTAGGATTGCTGGCGTGGCTTGGACCGGTTAAATGGTTCTTTGCAGTGTTGATGCCTTTGTTGATCGCCAACGCAATCGTAATGAGTTATATCTCAACCAATCACCGCTTGAACCCAATGACAGACGTAAACGATCCGTTAGCGAACAGCTTGACGGTTACGGTTCCAAAATGGGTCGATGTGATTCATTTTAACTTCTCTTACCACACGGAGCATCATTTGTTCCCTGGTATGAGTCCAAAATATTACCCGCTCGTGAAAAAGCACATTAAAGAGATGTGGCCAGAGCGCTATCACGAGATGCCGCACTGGAAAGCACTTGTTGCACTATGGAAGACACCACACGTGTACTTTAATCAGACTCAGTTTGTTGATCCAGCACCAGGGAATTTGTATCCTTCGCTTGGGCATGGGATGAATAAGACGGAAACTGTGGAAGAGCTGAAGCAAGAACGGAAATCTTCAAATCAAACACCGAAAAGCATCCATTAATTTGGGTGTTTTTTTGTTTGGTGTGGGAGCTTAATCGGTGCTGGAGGTGCAAGTGGACAGTATTTTTCCAGAAGTGGACAGTATTTACTCAAAAGTGGACAGTAAATCTAATTTTCCTCATTCAATAATATCTGCAGGTCATACTTTCTATCTTTAAATGTTCCGGTATAAGGTAAGTTCATGGAAACGAGGAGCTTAGAAGCGATTGAGGTTGAGTTAACTAATAGAAAATCCCTGGCTTGTTGATTATTAATAGAATGATGATACAGTAAACAATAATCACGTAACGCTTTTATGTGTGCTTTCTTGCTAGTGTGACCACATTTTGAGCATTTCCAACTTCTGTGGCCTTTTTTCATCCCAAAACCCAAACACCCCTCACACTGCCCCCCCTTAATAATCATCTCTTTACTAATCTTATACTGCTCCATGACATCTACATCCCGCGGGGTGTGTTCTTTGATCAATCGCCGAGTGATCTTGTTCATTACATTTCCAGCAACAATGACATGCTGTTTATATTTCCTTTGAAACTGTCGGATACAGTCTAGTAGTTGAACACTATGAATCACTTTTTTCGATATACGGTGCGATACATCGTTCGTTTTCAAAACAGATTGGGAATGAGTCATAACAACGAGACTCTCGATTGGAACAGTGGGAAATTTATTTTTACTCAGCCAGTGTTCAAGCTGGTATTTTTGGCGTTCAACTTGTGCGATGGGATCTTGAAAGGGTTCTTCTATACCGTTTTTTGTGCGTATTAGTTGATTGAAGGTATGATCGAAGAAAAGGTTTCCGGAGATGTTCTTCACTTCAATAATAAGAATGTAGGCGGGATTAAGAATGAGCGTGTCGATTTGAAAAAAGTAGATTCATGGGGAATTCGGAGGTCGTGCAACACTTGGCATTCTTTCTGGTTTGGAAGCATATTCAAAAAATAATTGATAGAGTCTTCACCGCGAAAGCCGGCTGTCATCTTACTCAGTTCTACTTCAAGACTTTGTTTAACAAGATCGTCATCTAAACGGTTCATCAAGAGCTGAAGCTTATCCATATAAATGGGCTGCAACTTTACCTTTTTTATCATAGCATCACTCCTCACATTAAAATTCTCTTTTCATCGCAAAAAGTCCTTTTAAAAAAGCTATAGGATTGATCAAAGGATTGGTAGAATAGAGGGAGAGTGATTTGCTGCTGAAGGAGAAGAAATGATGAAAAAAGAACTAAACTGTGATAGCTGTTTGATGCCGATTAAAGAGATGGAAGAGCTGCGTACGGTATGGGCCTTTTTTAAGTTAAGACCGTATCATAGATCATGTTATGAAAATTCCTTAAGAGGGGCGGGACTTGTAGGAACTCAGCCGATCAATGGGTTTTCAGGAAATTTTACAGCGCTTGTTGCGTTTATTTTAGCGTGGTTACCTCTATTCACGAATATATCGCCTGTTTTAACAATCGTGGGTACATTGATTGTACTTCTGCGACTGTATTCCTTTATTCGGTTTGAAAAAAGATGGCCACATTAAAAAAGCGTGCTCTCCCTAATCGGACAGCACGCTTTTGTTTGTTATGCTTTCACGCGATATACACGCGCTTCATATGGTCGTAATGTTACGCTTGTTACATCGTCATGAGTAGCAATTTCTTTGTTCGCTAACAATAAGTCATTAGCGTTCAACTTCAATTCTGTTTTGAACTTCGCTTCCGTCTTAGAAAGGTTCGTGATCACAACGACCTTTTCCTCTCCAAGTGTGCGTGTGTACGCATAAATCTGCTCATCTTCTTCAAGGATCAGATCATATACACCGTACGTGAAGACTTCGTTCTTTTTCTTTAATGCGATCATTTTCTTATAAAAGCTTAAGATCGAATGCTCGTCTTGTTCTTGTTTCTCGACGTTGATCTCTGCAAAATTTGGATTAACTTTCATCCAAGGCGTTCCTGTTGTGAATCCAGCATTCTCATCACTGTTCCATTGCATCGGAGTACGACTGTTGTCACGAGACGATGCCCAGATCACAGACATGATATCTTCATGTGAAACGCCTTCTTCGCGCTTGATGCGGTAACGGTTTTTGTCAGCGACATCATCATAATCTTCGATCGAGTCAAACTGAACGTTCGTCATTCCGATCTCTTGTCCTTGATAGATGAACGGTGTTCCTTGCATCAAGAAATACATCGCGCCGAAGCTCGTTGCACTTTCATACCAAAACTCATCATCATTGCCCCAAGTGGAAACAACACGAGGTTTGTCATGATTTTCGATAAACAGTGCGTTCCAGCCTTCTTTTTCAAGACCTTTCTGCCAGCGTGTTAATACTTTTTTCAGTTCAACGATATCCACTTCTGGATTGGTTTCTGCATCCCAGAGGCCAAGGTGTTCGAATTGGAAAATCATGTCCATCTTTCCGTTTTCTTTTCCTACCCAAAGGTCCGCTTCGTTAATTTTAACGCCGTTTGCTTCACCAACCGTCATTACATCATAGTTTGCGTATGTGCGGTCTTTGAACTCTTGTAAAAACGTATGAATTCCTTTTTGGTTCATATGCATGTCGAAGGAAGACACGTACTTTTCGTTCTTCGGATTCGGCATATCAGGAAAACCATCGCGCTTTTTAATATGACTGATCGCATCAATACGGAAACCATCGATTCCTTTATCCAACCACCAGTTGACTGTGTCATAAAGAGCTTCGCGCACTTCAGAGTTTTCCCAGTTCACATCAGGCTGTTTTGTTGAGAAAACATGGAGGTAGTATTGATCTGTCTTTTCATCATATTGCCATGCAGACCCAGAGAAAATACTTTCCCAGTTGTTCGGCTCTTTGCCATCTTTACCGTCTCTCCAAATGTACCAATCGCGCTTCGGATTTTCTTTGGAAGAACGAGACTCGATGAACCATTGGTGCTCATCACTTGTATGGTTCAAAACAAGGTCGATGATCAGCTTCATATCGCGCTTATGGACCTCTTCCATAAGGAGATCAAAGTCTTCCATCGTTCCAAAGTCATCCATGATATCTTGATAATCGGAGATGTCGTATCCGTTATCATCATTTGGCGACTTGTACATCGGGCAGATCCAGATCACGTCGATGCCAAGGTCTTTAATATAATCTAAGCGTTGAATGATCCCTTTTAGATCGCCGATTCCATCTCCATTAGAATCTTGGAAACTGCGAGGGTAAATTTGATAGCCAACGGCTTCTTTCCACCAAACTTTTTCCATAATGTTACCTCCATGTTTTCTCTTTAACAACACGCCAGGGGATACCGAAAAACGGCTCCCCATTGTCTGTTATTTTGATATTCTTCGTTGCTATGTGGGAGTTGATTTCCGTTTCAGGTGCTTCGCTTTCCGCGGGGCAGGCGGTGAGCCACATTCGTACGTTTCACTTTTAAGTGTCTCACCTGTCTAGTTGCATTGGCTAGCCCCTCGAGGTCAAAAGCTAAATGGCCCACAAGGCAAAGTGCGCCTTGCAAGCACATTCACCTTTTGCTGGTCGGGCCTGAACGAGCCAATTCCACTTTTAGGACTGCCCACCTGCCCCGCAGGAGTCTCGCACCTTACACTCCAATCAACCTAACAAGAAGCTAATCTTGAAACCACACCATAAGAAGCAAATCCCTTAAAACTTAACCCTCACAGCAACACCTGCATGATCCGAGACCACTGGTGTTTCTTTGCCGTTAAAACGCACGGAAGACTGAAGCACGTCAACAGGCTTGCTGCTCAAGATATAATCGATCCTGCGGCCATCTTCGTTGTTGTCCCAGCCGGCAATAGAACCTATGATCGTCATGCCGTCATCCTTCTCTGTAGCCAGTTCATACGTGTCGTAAAGGCCCTTTTCTTTTACATAATCGAAGCCTTCGCCACAAACGTTAGCATCGTTGTTTAAGTCACCCATAATGAAAGAAAGACCTTCTTCAGGAATGTACTGCATCAAGCGATCGAATTGACCTTTGAAAGGTTCGACATCATCTTCCCACCAGCCAAAGTGACCAGAGAAGAATTGTATGTCTTGATCTTCATAAGAGATTGATGCTTTTACGATTTTGCGTGTTTTCCAATTGTGCATATCTTGTAGATCAGAAACAAAAAAGCTTTCATGAGACGTAATCGGATGGCGGCTGATAATCGCTAGTCCTTCTTCGTACGTCACATAGCCATAGTGCGCCATGTCCCAAACAAAGTCATAATCTTCAACGCCAAGTTTCTTCAATAGCTCTAAAAGAACAAGGGCATAATTATCTTTTTTGATATTGTCTTTTACAAGAGGGGAGTCGATCGACTGCATGACCTCTTGAAGTGCGATAACATCATAACGCTCGCTCGCGATATCGCGAGCAAGCATCTCTAATTTTTCCATCTGGTTCTCTTCTTGCCAAGCATGAACGTTTAACGTTAATAGCTTCATGAATTACATCCCCAAACGATCTTGAATATCAGATTTTAAAACGTCTGCTTTCGGTCCGTAAATCGCTTGAACACCTTTATCTTTGATGATCAGACCAAGTGCGCCGTTCTCTTTCCATTCTTTTTCCGTACCAACACCCGATGTGTCTTTAACGGTTACACGAAGGCGAGTCATACAAGCGTCAACGTCTTCAATGTTATCAGCTCCACCTAAAAGGTTAATGATCGCTGATGCTTGAGAGTTGTCTGAACCTGTAGCTGCTTCATTTTTAGCTGGTGCAGCATCATTTTCTGTTGTTTCGATATAGTTACCTGCACGACCTGGAGTAGGCAGGTTGAACTTTTTGATCAATACATAGAAGATCGAGAAGTTTAATCCAAAGAATACGATACACGTTAGTGCAAAGTTGATTAAATCACGTGTTAATCCTGCTTTTACAAGCAATGGTGTACGAGTAAGAAGCTCGATAAAACCGAATGCGTGAACACGAACGTGGATTAGATCCGCTACTGCGAATGCAAGTCCAGTTGTGATCGCGTACACAACATAAAGAAGTGGAGCAGCAAACATGAACATGAATTCAATCGGCTCAGTTACACCTGTTAAGAATACAGCTAAAGCTGCAGATAAGAACATAGACTTGTACTTTTTACGCTTGTCTTTATCAACGTTCATGTACATCGCAAGTGCGATCGCTACAAGAGATGCCGTTGAAAGAACAACTTGTCCCATTTTAAAACGAGCTGGTACTACATCATTTAAAAGTGCTTGATACGCTTTTGTATCTCCAGCAGCTAAGAAGTTGTTAAGATCGTTGATCCAAGCCAACCATAGTGGATCTTGTCCAGCTACAGAAGATCCTGCTCCTGAACCAGTCATGATTTGATACGTTCCGCCAAGCTCCGTATAGTTGATCGGCACCGTTAACATGTGGTGAAGACCAAATGGTAACAATAGTCGCTCTAGTGTACCGAACACGAATGGCGCGATAACTGGAGCCGTGTTACGAGATGTTGCGATCCATTTTCCAAAGTCATTAAGTAGAGACTGGATAAACGGCCAAATTAATGCTAGTAGTAAAGCTGTAACCACTGACCATAAAATAACAGCGAATGGTACAAAACGCTTTCCGTTAAAGAATGCTAATGCATTTGGAAGCTTATTGTAGTTGTAGTACTTGTTAAACAGAACAGCACCTAGGAAACCGGAGATGATTCCGACGAATACTCCCATGTTTAGTGCTGGAGCGCCAAGGATTGAAGTGAAATAATCACCAACAACAAGTTCGCTGCCAAAAAGTGATTTTACTTTTGCGCCTTCTTCAAGCATCATAGCGCTGTTTACGCCGAAGATTGCTCCTGTAATACGGTTGATCAAGATGAACGCGATTACGGCTGCGAATGCACCGCCAGCACGTTCCTTCGCCCAAGACCCCCCGATAGCTACCGCAAATAAGATATGCAGATTTGTAATGATCGCCCATCCGATGTCTTCCATAACACGAGCAATCGTTTGCACTAATGTCATGTCGCCACCGAACATAGCGATAACCTTACCTAGTGATATCATCAAACCGGCAGCCGGCATAACCGCTACTACTACAAGAAGCGCTTTACCTAGCTTTTGCCAGAAATCAAATGAAATGAGTTTTCCACGTTGTTTCAAAACGATTTCCTCCTTAAAGTATATATCTTTCGTTGTCTTTTTGAAATCGCATTCAGTAGATTGCGAAAAAAAGTTGAATCGCTTACATATTTGTATATGCATGTTGGTGCAATCGTTTGCATTAGTGATTGTAAAATAAAACGGTTTCATTTACAAGTAATATTTCTTAAAAAGTGAGGAAAAAAGTTTTTCCAGATGCTTTGTAATGTTTTTCGTAAGATAGCATGGAATAATTCGATCTTTATAAAATTTAGTTGAATAGCAGGTTAATTCAAAAATTGGAAGAAAGAGGTATATAGAAAAAGCGAAGCAAGGAGAGAAGGATATGAGTAAATCATTTATTGAACAAGTACATTACATAAGAATTCCTGTAAAAGATTTAGAATCATCAACACAATGGTATAGAGATGTATTAAGGCTCCAGTTATTAAATAGTACAGAGGAATTGGCAATTATAAAAGTAAATGAAGGACCATTCTTACTCATCTTAGTTCCTACCGAAGATGAAACATTTGCACATTTTACAGTTAACAACGAACAAGAATTTTGCATTGGCTTTACGAGTCCCAAATTAGCTAAATTTCATCAACACTTGATTGATAATCAGGTTAAGGTCGACGATATCAAAGAAGATAATGGTCATGCATTTTTTCACTTTTATGATCCAAATGGCAATAAGTTTCAAGTACACTGGTAGGATTACAATAGGATGTACGTATTGGAATTTGTTTAACAGTTGTTCCATATAAACCATATAAACAAAGTTGACTCGTTATTACGAGCCAACTTTGTTTAAGCATCTCAAATTCTTTTTTACCGTGTCTACCTTTCGCATACCGATCATCGTGGACAAGATACCCGGTGTATTTAAAACCATAGACATCAAATCATCTACATTCTTGTGTTGATGATTAGTAAGTCTTCCACAATCTAAAGGAGCACTTGTTGTGACGTGAACGCCTAACTCTTCTGCAGCTTGAAATAGTGTTCCCCATTTATCACCAACTTGCTGGTTCAGATCTGTTGCCGCTAAATGATTAGATTGGTTGAACGGAGTTTGAATAAAACGAAAATGATGAGAGTGACCTGCAACAGAGTGGGCAACATCCATCACCTTCTCTAAAGATATGTAACCAAGTGTCTCTGGAGACTCTGTAAAAGCGGACCAGACAGCTAGACCGTAATATCGGACCAAGCCCTGTTCGACCTGCTGTTCATAAAGGGAAAAAAGGTTCTTTAGCTTATTGTAAAAGGCCTCTTCACCTAAAACTTTTAAAGAGATTTCTGGGTTATGAATGTAATGGACGTCTATGTAATCGACTTGCATGTGTTTTAAACTTTGCTGGATAGCAAACTCATAAAAAGAAGGTTCCAAAACGTGTTTGTGATGGTCGATGATCTGTAAATCTGAACGCTGAATGACTCCTTTATCCACTAATATCTCTTGCAGGTAATTTTCAGGACGAAGTTGAGCGTCAATATCACCTGGTATGATGCCGGCTTTCGTAGACAAAAAAACGTCCTTTCTATTGATCTGCTTTTCCTTTTGGATAAGTTTTGCAAAAACTCTTCCAACATCGCGCTCAGAGCGCATCCCTCGATAATTAAGTGCAGTATCAATAAAGTTAATTCCATTTAACAGCGCAAATTCAATCGCTTCCTGATAGGAAAGCGAATCTTCTTCATTCATTTCCCCTAGATGTGTGCCGATGGCTATTCTTGAAACATCGCTAATATTCATTCGTTTCAGCCTCCCCTCCAACATCCAAATTATAACATTAATTCACGTTTTATTTTTACGATACCTTCTTTATAAGAATAAAGAACCATGAATATTTACTCAATTATGGTTCTTCTTATTTTTTATAGAGGTATCAACAATCCTCTATTGAATATTAATTCTGGTGAAATAATCTTGAAAAAGTGATTGAATAAAAATTCATATATTAGTATAATTATTTTGTTTTTGGAATTAGGAAGGGGAGAAACAACATGTTTAAAAAACATTGGGTAGCGGGTGTTATGAGCTTGAGCTTGCTGACTTCGATGCCATTTGCAGTAACAGCGGAAGCGCCTCAAAAAAAGTGGACATATGTTAATAGTTTTGAAGAGGCTGATGGGAGTCCGTTTAACTCTGAGCATTATGACTTTGTGAAGTATTCAAAGATTGGTTCGGTCTTAAAGAAGATTGATAGAGAAAGTACACGCGTAACACTCGAACAAACGGGCGTTTCATCTAAAGGGTATCCGATGTATGTGGTCACGATCTCTAACTCAGGCGATAAGGGGAAGTATGGACATTATAAGAAACTACGTAAAGAAATGTTTAGAAATCCTCAAAGAGCCCAAGACTGGATCGCCGAAAATCCTGATTTTAAAGTACCAGTGATGATCAATGGATCCATCCACGGAACTGAATACATAGGGTCTGATGCTGTTCTTCAGCTGATCGAACGTTTTGCTAATGACAATGACGAAGAAACAAAAGAGATTCTAGACAGCAATATACTTATCTTTAATGTAGTGGCGAATCCTGATGGTCGTGTTGACGGTACTCGTTTTAATGGGAACGGAATCGATCTGAACCGTGACTTCATCACTCTTTCGCAAGAGGAAACGAAACAAACTGTTGATCTGATCACAGAGTGGAACCCGATGGTCTTCTTAGATCTTCACGGCTATGTGAACAGTGATGATGGAAAACCTGGGTTGATCGAGCCATGTACACCGCCTCATAACCCGAACTATGAATATGATTTATTCTCTAAATGGGCGTTAGATCAAGCAAAAGCGATGGAAGCAGAGATCGTTGGAAATAAAGCAAACTATGAAACAGATCTCTATAAAAATATGACGGGTACATATATTCCGCAGCGTGATGACAGCGCAGGTTGGGATGATTATCCACCGATCTTTACACCAATGTATGCGATGTACCATGGGGCATACGGCTATACGTTAGAAGCACCGACAAACAATTGGGATGGTGTGAGATGGGCAAACGATGCTGTGATGGGAGCCTTGAAATTTGCTGTGCAAAACAAACAAGGAATGCTTACCGATCAAATTGAGATCTTTGAGCGTGGCATTAATTTTGATCACCCTTACCATGAAGAAGGATTTTTCCCGAATGCCTATGTTTTACCTGTAAATGAAAAAGATCCGACGGTTACAGAAAAAGCAGTGAACCATCTTATTGAAAATGATATTTCTGTAGAAAAAGCCGTTAAGCCTTTTTCAGTAAAAGGACAAACCTACCCTGCTGGCACATACATCGTTTCTATGAGCCAAGCAAAGGCCGGCCTCGCAAACACGATGCTGTGGGATGGCGAGGATATCACGAACGATACGCCAGCGATGTATGACATATCAGCTTGGAGTCTTCCAGAATTATGGGGCTTTGAAGCAATCGAAGTAGATGAAAAAGTGAATGCGAAAACAAAGCCTGTGAAAGAAGCTGAATATGAAGGTTCCTTACAAGGGAAAGGGCCATACGTGATTTCCAACAGCTCTGTCCAAGCTGTAAAGCTAGTAAACGATCTTATGAAAAAAGGTGAGCGTGTATATAAAGACGACGCAGGAAATTTCTATATAGAAAACCTCTCCTCAAGAAATAAGAAGCTCGTGAAAGAGTCAGGAATTAAGCTGCATTCAGCGAAACTGCTAGCTCAAAAAGAAAAGCTTTCAACACTAAAAGTAGCTGTATTAAAAGATGGCGGCATGAATAAAGCACAAAGTCATGCGGGTACAAAGCTTGCATTAGAACGACTCGGTTTCTCAGTAACAGAAGTGACACCAAAAGAAGTTGCAGAAAAGGGTCTATCTCAATACGATGCGTTTCTATATGCCGGAACGGACGCATTGATGCAATACGAGAATGTGAGAGAAGCGAATAAGCCATTCGTGATCGGCAGCAAGCAGGCTTATGACAATTTTAAAAACAACGTACAAACATTTATTAATAATGGTGGAAAATATATTTCAGTAGGCGCTGGTGGTGCGAAAGCTTCAAGTCAGCTCGGCTTAACAACGATAAAGGTAAATACGGGCGGCTCCAACAGCAACGGAATTGTCAATGTAAACTATGAAAAAGATGAAGTGACAGCTGGCTATAAAGAGGCAGATCTCGGATTTGTTTATCGACCAGTCTGGTTTACAGAGTTAGGAAACTCAAAATCGATCGCAACGTTAGGAGACGGTGACTTCTTTGTTGCGGGGCACTGGAAAAATAACCAACAAGCAGCTGGTCAAGCCGTTATTGTAGAAGAAGCACAAAAAGACGTTACGTTGATCGGACTCGAAGCAGGATTCCGTGATCATACGGATTATCTGTTCCGTTTATTGTCGAACTCACTATATCAGTAATAGGGCCTTTCTCGTTGACAACAAGTTAAGCACTGCATTACTTTTATAGGGAAAGTTTACCCTGTTTAATAGGACCTGAAGAGCATTGAACTTGTTTCTTGCTCTTTGGTCTTTATTTATATCAAAGATTCAGCTTTTATCTTTTGATTTTCTACATCATCGAATTTGATTGGAGTGTAAGGTGCGAGACTCCTGGGGGATCAGCGGGACAGGTGAGACTCCTAAGTGTGCAAAGCGCAGAGGAGGCTCACCGCACGCCCCCCGGAAAGCGAGCAACCTGAAACGGAAATCAATCCCACGAGCTACAATGATTTTCAAACATGGGTTTGTGATTAAGAGCTGAAATGTTTTAAAGCGTTCAGACAGGTGTAAATTATAAAAGTAAAGCAAACTGAAAGGTGAGTGAAAAAATTATGTTCAATAAACTATTTGGAAAAAAAGAAGTTAAAAAAGAAGAAACACTAATCGCTCCATTAACAGGAAAAATCGTAAACATTGAAGAAGTACCAGATCCGACGTTCGCTCAGAAGATGATGGGCGATGGGATTGCGATAGAACCAACAGAAGGTGTTGTTGTTTCTCCAGTTGATGGAGAAATCGTTCAGTTCTTCCACACGAAGCATGCGATCGGTATTCAATCAGAAGCTGGTGCAGAGATTCTGATCCACGTTGGTCTTGAAACGGTTAGCATGAACGGTGAAGGGTTCGAGGGACATGTGAATGTAGGAGATAAAGTAAAAGCAGGAGACAAGCTTTTAAGCTTTGATTTGGATTTGATTAAAGAAAAAGCGGCTAGCACGGTAACTCCGATCGTGATCACAAATGGTGATGCGGTTGAATCTTTAGACAAGCGTGCAGCATCTGAAGCAACAAAAGGTGAAACTTCATTATTGCAGGTAAAAATGAAATAAATCGGGAAATCAGGCTAACCATGCCTGATTTTTTTCCAATAAAAAGGGGAGGCTACGATGAAAAAAGGCGTAATTTCTTTAGGAGAAGCACTTGTTGATTTTATTCCAACGGATGAAACGAACACGACGTACCAAAAAAGTCCTGGTGGTGCACCAGCCAACGTAGCAGTTGGGGTTGCGCGATTAGGGTCAGCGTCTACTTTTTTAGGAAAAGTGGGAGATGATGTTCTAGGATCGTTCATGATTGATACATTAAAGAGCTATGGCGTGAACGCGTTTCATGTATACAAGACGGAAGAAGTAAGAACAGGCGCGGTGTTTGTGACGCTCGATCCAAACGGTGAAAGATCGTTCGACTTTTACATTAATCCGAGCGCAGACCGATTCTTAGAAGAAAAAGATGTACAACCGAGTCTCTTTAAAGAACATAAAATTCTTCATTTTGGTTCAATATCGCTGATCGGACAGCCATCTAAGAGCGCTACTGAAAAAGCGGTAAGACTCGCAAAAGAAAACGGCATGTGGGTTTCGTACGATCCAAACTTGCGGTTGTCGCTCTGGAAGACACCGGCACAGGCCCGCGAGACGATTCTCTCCATGCTGCAGCACGCTGACATCGTCAAGATCTCAGAAGAAGAGCTTGAATTTATCACAGGCTTAAAAAAGGTAGAGGAAGGCATTAAAGTGCTGCAAGAATATGATATTCCTTTACTCTTCATCACACTAGGCGATGACGGAAGCTATGTGGTGACGAAAGAGGGCGGCGAGTACATTCCGGCAAAACGCGTATCTTCGGTAGATACAACCGGAGCAGGAGACGCTTATGTTGCGGGTGTTCTTCATCAATTAAATGAATACAATGGTACACTCCAAGACCTGACCCTTGATGAAGCGAGTGACATGGCGCTGTTCGGAAGCATTTCTGGAGCACTTGCGGTTTCTGTTAAAGGAGCAATGACCGCACTCCCTACTTTAGAGCAAATTGAGGACGAACTGGCACAAAATAAACAATAACTGCATATAATAGGAAAATATTTTGACTAATGTTTTTGTTTTTTGGTAATATTATTTTATTATAAAAGATGATATGCAGCTGTGAAGGATGAATAGTAGCTAGATGTACACTCTTTTTAGCGAGCTGGGGATGGTGAGAGCCCGGTAAGAGACATTAGTGAAACGGCAATCCGGAGTTGCTTTTTGAAAAGAGGATTCGTTTTTACATACGGATCAACTAGGGTGGAACCGCGGGAGATACAACTCTCGTCCCTGGGCATAGTGCCTTGGGACGGGAGTTTTTTATTTTTAAAAAAAACGGCCGACCCATAAGGCAAAACCTAAATGGGAGGAATAAAAATGACAAAAAACATGGAAACCATCACAAATCATGCGAAACACCGTGGTTTTGTATTTCCAGGATCTGAAATTTATGGAGGTCTTGCGAACACGTGGGATTATGGTCCACTTGGTGTTGAGCTGAAGAACAACGTAAAAAAAGCATGGTGGAAAAAATTCGTTCAAGAATCACCTTATAATGTAGGTCTTGATGCAGCGATTCTTATGAACCCTCGTACGTGGGAAGCATCTGGTCACATCGGCAACTTCAACGATCCGATGATGGACTGTAAGAACTGTAAAGCGCGTCACCGTGCAGATAAATTGATCGAAGATGCGGCTGATCAAGCTGGAAAAGAAATTATCGTAGACGGACTTCCTTTCGAAAAGATGGAAGAGTTAGTGAAAGAATACAATATCGCTTGTCCGGAGTGTGGAAGCCATGACTTCACAAGCATCCGTCAGTTCAACTTAATGTTCAAAACACACCAAGGTGTAACAGAATCAAGTTCAAACGAAATCTACATGCGTCCGGAAACAGCGCAAGGGATCTTTGTTAACTTTAAAAATGTTCAGCGTACGATGCGTAAAAAATTGCCGTTCGGTATCGCACAGATCGGTAAGAGTTTCCGTAACGAGATCACGCCAGGTAACTTCACGTTCCGTACACGTGAGTTTGAACAGATGGAGCTTGAGTTCTTCTGTAAGCCAGGAAGCGAGATCGAGTGGTTCAACTATTGGAAAGATACAGCTGAAAAATGGTTGAAATCATTGGGTATGACGTCAGAAAACCTTCGTCTTCGCGACCATAATGAAGATGAGCTTTCTCATTACTCAAATGCTACAACTGACTTTGAATACAAGTTCCCGTTCGGTTGGGGTGAGCTTTGGGGTGTTGCATCACGTACAGACTTCGATTTGAAGCGTCACATGGAGTTCTCAGGTGAAGACTTCAACTATATCGATCAAGAAACAAACGAGCGTTATGTTCCGTATTGCATCGAGCCTTCTCTAGGTGCGGACCGCGTAACGTTGGCGTTCCTTATTGATGCGTATGAAGATGAGCAGCTGGAAGATGGTACTTCAAGAACAGTAATGCACTTGCACCCTGCATTAGCTCCTTATAAAGCAGCGATCCTGCCACTATCTAAGAAGCTATCTGAAGAAGCAACAGAAGTGTTCAGCTCACTCGCAAAAGATTTCAATGTGGACTATGACGAAACAGGATCAATCGGTAAACGTTACCGTCGTCAAGATGAAGTAGGTACACCTTTCTGTATCACGTATGATTTTGATTCTAAAGAAGACGGCATGGTAACCGTACGTGACCGCGACACGATGGAACAAACGCGTGTGAAGATTGCAGATCTTAAGAGCTTTATTGAGGAAAAAGTTCAGTTTTAATTAAAAGCTTTGTGATTCGCAGTTGCTATTGTGAGTAGTTGATTTCCGTTACAGGTGATCGCTTTCCGGGGGGCGTGCGGTGAGCCTCCTCTGCGCTTTGCGCACTTAGGAGTCTCACCTGTCCCGCTGATTCCCCAGGAGTCTCGCACCTTCCACTACAATCAACTTTTCGATGAAGCTTGAAAGATCAAAAAGCTTAAATAAAAGCACACATTTGCGTCTTGCGATGTGTGCTTCTGTTTTTTCACGGGAGTTTATTCTACAATAGAATATGAGAGATTAATTTATAGCCTACGGGCTTTTATTGGAGGTATATACATGAACGAAGGACGTATTCAAAAGGTACAGAACTGGCTAAAGCAAGAAGGGCATACTTTCGCGTTCATTCACACGACAGCAAACGTGTTCTATTTATCAGGATTATATTCTGACCCGCATGAACGTGTGTTAGGTGTAGCTGTACTTGCAGAAGGAGAGCCGTTCATGATCTGTCCAGGCATGGAACGTTCACAGGCTAAAGACGCAGGCTGGACGTATGAGATTGTTGGTTACAGCGATTCTGAAGATCCTTGGGCGAAGGTACAAGAAGCGTTGGATAACCGTGGCGTGACTGCCGCGTCATCGATTGCGGTTGAAAAAGAAACACTTCCATACGCGCGTGGCGAAAAGCTACTTGGTATGTTTGATGGTGCGAGCTTGGTCGGAGCTGAAGAGTTGATGAACGAGCTTCGTCTCATAAAAGAAGAGAGCGAGTTAAAGACGTTGCGTGAAGCAGCTAGACTTGCTGACTATGGGGTTGAAGTAGGGGTTGCAGCTCTTCGTGAGGGTGTAACAGAGATGGAAGTCCTCGCGAAGATTGAATACGAATTGAAGCAAAAAGGCATCAGCGCGATGTCGTTTTCTACAATGGTGTTATTCGGTGAAAAAGCTGGACAGCCTCATGGTAAGCCAGGCTTGAGAAAACTTCAGCACGGCGATTTTGTATTGTTTGATCTAGGAGTTGTCCTTGACGGTTATTGTTCTGACATTACGCGTACTGTAGCGTTTGGTGATCTAGATGAAAAGCGTCGCGTGATCTACGATACTGTGCTACAAGCACAAATGAAGGCGTTAGAAGCTTCTAAGCCAGGAACGCGTATCGGTGACCTTGACGTGATCGCGCGCAACCACATCACGGAAGCAGGATACGGCGACAACTTCCCGCATCGCATCGGACACGGCCTTGGTATCGATGTTCATGAATTCCCGTCCATGAGTGACAACAACGATGGCGTGCTTCGTGAAGGAATGACGTATACGATCGAACCAGGCATCTATATTGATGATGTCGGTGGCGTACGTATCGAAGATGATGTCTATATAACGGCAGATGGTCACGAAACATTGACGAAATATCCAAAAGAGCTGCAGATTATTAAGTAAATGAAAGTAAAGAGGAAGGATGACTCGTTTGAGGGTCATCCTTTCGTTTATTTTAGGTTAATTTAATACATTATGACCGTAGATATTGCAGTTCCTCAATCACAATCCTAGAAATTTTATCAATAATACGGCGAGAAATTAAGATAATACGGCGAGTTTTTCGCAGAATACGGCGAGTTTGATCTATATATCAGCGAGTCTACAAATTAAGACATAATACGACATCCACAAATACAGGGTTTATTTAAGTGCTCCTGATTTTCACCACTTCTTGTTGCTCTTTTTTCGCATCCCACACTCTTTGAATCTCAAAAGTACCTTCCTCAAAGAATAATGGAAACCTTTCTTTAAACCAATCTTGCATGGGAAGATCTAATGCTTCTTTCATAGAGACCCAAACCAATTCGCCTTCTGGTGGATCTAACAAAAGTTCACCATCAAAAGTATCTGTCCAATAATTGAATACCATATATCTCACATTCTTTTGAGGATTTACATATTCATCGATTCCTTTGAACACTAAATTCGAGACACGTAATCCTGTTTCTTCCTCAACTTCACGACAAGCGCCGTCTACTAAGCTTTCAGGAAAATCTACTTTGCCCCCAGGAGCTAAAAAACCGGGGAAACCACGGCTGTCTGGCCGCTTAATTAATAAAACATGATCTCCGTTTTGAACCATGCACATCGTATAAAGTCGGTGTTCAATATAAGCAGCCACAAGCAATCCTCCAAAAAACATTTTACTTATTTTAACATATACTCTATAATAATGATTGATTAACCAATCATCCATAAAAAAGGAGATTTCACAATTGCCTTTATCACATAAACAAATGAAAGCAATGGAACAGAAGCGTGAAAAGATTTTAGAGCAGGCGATCTTGTTGTTTGCAGAGCAGGGGTATGAGAGCACGACCATCGCAAAGGTGGCGAAAGCTGCGGGTGTTAGTTTTGGAAGTGTGTTTACGTACTTTGAAAATAAGGATCAGCTTTTTTATCATGCTGTTACAGAGCCTTTAGAAAAACAATATAGAGAAGCGATGTTAGATTTTAATCCAGATGCTGAAGATTCGTTGACAGAGATTAAGAGCATGATAGACAAACATATTGCTATTTTTATCGAGATGCGTACATATCTGCAGCTGGTCGTTCAAGTGATCGGGCAGCATACGAAATTTCCGGAGGCGTTTAAAGTTCTGGACGAATTTAGTCTTGAGTTTATTTTAAAACTTCAAGAGATCATACGAAATGGTCAAAAAAGTGGAGTTCTAGAAAAATCAGATGAAGACTTAACAGCGACAGCTTACCTTGGCTTTTTATTAGGTATTCGACTGACGTTTACAGATTATGCCGTATCTCGCGTTAGAGAAAAGTTTAAAATTCCAGCACTGCAACTGTTATATCCGAAACACTAAAAGGTGTTTCGGTTGTTTTTACATTAATAATGATTGATTAATCAATCGTAAAAGGGAGAGGGAAATATGAAATTCTTTACGTTCCATCGCAACATCCAGCTAAGGTTAGTGCTGCAATTTATTACGACTTTTGCTTCTTCAGCTGTAATTCCGTTCCTAGCTATCTTTTTTTCTAACCAGGTAGGGACGTTTTTAACGGGTTTGATGTATATCGGAGTTATTCTATCTGGCATAATGGGTGCACTGATCGGAGGGAGGCGTTCCGATCAATTTGGAAGAAAGAGGATTATTCTACTAAGTGAGAGCATGATTGGTCTTGGTTACTTTATTGCTGGAGCTCTCAATCTGTTCTTTCCTCTTTCTCCATATGTGAACTTTGCGTTGTTCATCGTTATTCTCTTTTTTACAGGTATGGCTGGACCTGCGTATGGAGCGATCATTATTGATTCAAGTACGAAGGAAAACAGAAAAGCCATTTATACGATTTCCTATTGGCTAGGGAATTTGGCAGTAGCTGCAGGGGGTGTAACAGGGGCTATTCTTTTTAAAACCTATCCGTATGAATTATTCTTAGGCATCGCATTGGTTACTTTTATTACGTGGGTAGTGACTTGGTTATGGCTTGAAGATGTTCGGCTGCCGAGCGCTGTGAACCAGGACACTGACGTTACAAAAAGCTTGCAGGGAAGCTATAGAGAGATTTTTTTGAACCGAAAATTTATTCTCTTTACGGTAGCGGGGTTATTTCTTATTTCACTAGAAGAAAGTCTGACTACGTATATCGGTATTAAACTTGTAAGCGATATGAAGGATCCGGTTGAATTACTGCCTTTCACATCATTATTGGAAGTAGACGGTTTTCAGTTAATCGGCTTACTAAAAGCCGAGAACACGATCTTAGTCGTCGTATTAAGTCTTGTTATAGCCGTTATGTTTAAGCGTTTCAAAGACCGCTCCTTAATGCTCGGAGGAGGATTTGCATACGCTTTAGGTTTTGTTGTGATCAGCTATAGCACGATACCTATTGTCTTAATCATTGCTATGTTTATTGCGTCTATTGGTGAACTGATTCATATTCCAGCAAAGCAAGCTTATGTCGCATCAATCATACCGGATAATGCACGTGGGTCGTACATGGCGATCTACGGCTTATCGTTTCATCTGTCTGGAATGATTGCCGCACTATTCGTCATGATGAGCGGATTTCTTTCAGCCCATACAATCACTTTGCTGTTTAGTTTGATGGGTGTTACAAGTTTAACTATTTATCACTTTTTATTTCAATCTGAAGAGTCGGCAGAAGCCAAGGTCGTTAAAACTACAGCATAAAAAAAGAAGCAGAAAAACTCCTGCCTCTTTCAAAGAATGTTTTTAGTTAGGCAACACATAAAACATCATAAGAAAATGCATCACACTGCCGGCTAGAACAAACAAATGCCAGACGGCGTGGTGGAACGGAAAGCTGCGCCATACATAAAAGATGCTGCCAAGCGTGTAGATGATTCCACCTGCAACGAGTAGCTGAATGCCTGCTGGAGGCATGTTTGCTGAAATATCTTGAAAGGCAAATGTGATCAGCCATCCCATCGCTACATACCCTAATGTTGATAACACAACGAACTTTTTTGTGAAAAAGACTTTAAACACGACACCAAAGATCGCAAGTCCCCAAACGACTCCAAATAATGTCCACCCCAGTCCTCCGCCTACAACGATCAGTACGATTGGGGTGTATGTTCCTGCAATAAAGAGATAGATGGCCGCGTGGTCCATGATCTCAAATAAATCCTTAACCCGTCCTTTAGGAAAAGCGTGCACGAGGGTTGAAGCTGTATAAAGCGTCAGCATCGTTCCTCCGAATACGGCGAAGCTAACAATATGAACCGCTGTTCCTTTCCATACGGCAAACACGAGCAGAATGGAAGTTACCGCTACACTGAGGAGGACACCGAGTCCGTGTGTGATGGCATTTGCTATCTCTTCGCGTTTTGAAAATACATGTGTACTCATTTTGTTCACCTTCCTTTACGTTATGGTCAGTATATCAGAAAATGGCATCCTTTAACCAATTAAAGAACATTAAAAATTGTAAATACTTTGTTGCCTTTGAAAGTGGTTGATTTCCGCTCCAGGTTGCACGCTTTCCATGGGGCGAACGGTGTTCGAAGAAGTATGTGTGCTCCTGCGTCTACAAGAAAATCCTATAGAAGCGAACTTCCTCGTCGCATGCCTTACGAAAAGAATTCACAGAGTGGCTGGCAGGCTATGCGCCGTTAAGGGTCTCACCTGACCGCTCGTCCTATAGGAGTCGGCAACCTTCCGCTCCAATCAACTTGCATAGGATGAGACAATGAAAGATCACCAATGTTGTTTAGGCTGAAAGCAAGTACTCTGGAAATGGACATCAATTTCTTTTAAGAAGGCTTTTTTAAAAGATTATTGCTATTGAGTATTTCTTATTTCCTTCTTCGACTATTGATTGTAGTGAAAGATGCGAGACTCCTGCGGGACAGGTAGGCAGTCGGAAGAGTGGAAATGGTTTGTTCAGCCCCGACCAGCAAAAGTTGAATGAGCAATGAAGGCGCAATTTGCCTTCTTGAACGTTTAACTTTTGACCTCGAGGGGCTAGCCATTGCAACTAGACAAGTGAGACACTTATACGTGAAACGTACGAATGTGGCTCACCGCCTGCCCCGCGGAAAGCGAGCATCTGCAACGGAAATCAACTCATTCAAAAATCTCTAAAAAGAAGGAATCCTTCTCAAAAGTGAGGAAATAGATAGGATTACAGACTTAATAGATAAAGAGAGGGTCACGATCATGGAGGTAACTCGTTATTCGTCTATAACGGCTTTTTATAGTGAAGTAGAAGAATTCCTGTTGTGTCAGGAAGATCGGGCAGGAATCATGCTTAGCAACTGCTTGCGTTTTCAAGACAAAGTATGGGAGGGCGAGCAGCCTTTTCTTGCTACTGTTAAACAGAATGGGAGAATCATGCTCTCAGCCATGCTCATTCCGCCTTACGCCCTATTACTTTTAGAAAAAGAAGAAACAGATGGTGTAGCGGCAGTGCCATTTTTAGTTCGTTATTTGATTGAAGAAGATTATTATATACAAAAAGTCATGTCGCCGAAAGCTGTTGGAAAGGCGTTTGCACAAGAGTGGTCGACAGCTCATCATCTAGAAGAAAAATTGTTGATGGATCTGCGTCTTTATACGCTTCCTGCTGTTATCCAGCCTGCCCCTCGGCCCGGCCGTTTAAGACTGGCCACAAAAGCAGACTTGGCTTTCTTGCCTCGCTGGATCGTAGAGATGACAGAAGAGACGAAGCAGATTATGACGATGGCGGAAGCTGAAGAATATGCGAAAATGCGCGTAGCAAGCAAGTTTCTTTTTATATGGGAAGAGGATGGCAAGCCGGTTTCGATGGCCGCTAAGACGAGACCGAATATTAAAGGTGTTTCGATCAACTTGGTTTATACACCGAAGAATCTTAGAGGGAAAGGATATGCGAGTGCTTGTGTTGCTGCACTCAGCGATTATCTGTTGAGTGAAGGATTTTCGTTCTGCACCCTTTATACGGATCTCTCAAATCCTACTTCAAATAAAATCTATCAAAATATCGGTTATGAGCCGGTATGCGATTATATTGAACTGAAATTTAACGAAAAAAGAACAGAGCGACCGGCTTGATCACCGGTAAGCTTTGTTCTGATTCTTCATCTCTATATAGTTCGTTATGTATTTTCGTGCACCGCCTAAAGTTTCTTTAGGAAGCTGATCAGGTTTAAAATATTGAAAATCATGTGATTCATTGTGATCAATCGTTAGTTCTCCACTGACAGAATGAGCCGTATACACAGCGGTCACAGCATACAGTTCGTCACCGTTTGCATTTTTAATATAATGATCTTGGCCAGAATAGACATGAAGCTGGGTCAAGCCTTCAACATCAAGTCCTGTTTCTTCTTTTACTTCACGAATCGCTGTTTCTTCAAAACTTTCACCAAGCTCCATCAGGCCTCCGGGCAGTCCCCATCCGCCATCGGTTCGGTGCTGTAATAATATTTCATCCTTTTCGTTAACAATAATAACAACAGAGCCAGGTAAGATGAGTGGTGCGGTTCCTACATATTTTCGAAGTTCTTCATAGTAAGCCATCAAATCGCTCCTTCCTAACCAACATTTTACAGAAAATATGTTAATAATTCATCTAAAAGTGGAACACTGAATAAAAAGATCGAGGGGAGTTTTGGAATGGAAGCCTTCGCTAGACCCCGTGTGGTAGTAAGTAAGTGTCTTGAATTTGAAGCATGTCGCTATAACGGTGATGTCATATATAATGATGTGATCAAAAAACTGATGGACTATGTGGATTTTGTTCCTGTATGTCCAGAAGTAGAGATCGGACTTGGTACGCCGCGAGAAACGATTCGCATCGTGAAAAAGGGTGAGGATCATTTTCTTCTTCAGCCCTCAACGCAGCGTGATATAACGAACGAGATGCGAACTTTTTCAGATGGTTATCTGGCTGGAATTATTGATACAGACGGATTTATTCTGAAAACGCGTTCTCCTTCTTGTGGTTTAAAAGAAGTAAAGGTGTATGCTTCTACTGAAAAGGGTCCTGCAATCGGGCATTCGAGCGGGTTGTTTGGTGGAAGGGTCGCGGAGCTTTATTCACATTTAGCCATTGAAGAAGAAGGACGGTTAAATAATTTTACGATCCGTGACCGTTTTTATACGAAGCTTTTTACGCTCGCTGCCTTTCGAAACATCCTGCCACAGGGGCTCAAAGCTATTAAAAGCTTTCATCAGAAAAATCAGTTCCTGTTTATGGCCTATAGCAATCCAACGCTAAAAGTGATGAATCGAATCTTGAAAAAAGAGCAGGAAAATGGGGAAGAACGAACGATACAACTGTATGCTAAAGCCATGAACAAGCTGTTTAATCGTACGGCAAGAAGCGATTCTAACAGGAAAGTGGCGTACGAGATCTTCAAACGGTTTCAGCCGCACCTATCTCCAAAAGAAATCGCCTTTTTCGAAGAGCTTCTTCAAAAGTATGCGAACAAAAAAGAACCGTTTTCGAGTGTGGCTACGATTTTAAAGTCGCACGCTATACGCTTTGAAGACAGTGAGATTCTTGGTCAGACATTCTTTGCACCATATCCTGAAATTCTGCTTGAGATCTCAGACTCAGGCAAGGGACGAGATTATTAAAACGAGCGCGTACAACAGAGGGATGGTTATACAGGAAAGAACCGTACTTAACATAACCCCCGCTGCCGCAAAAGAGGCATCCTCTCCATAACGCTCTGCATACATGGAGATGGTTGGAGCGGAGGGCATCCCCGCGGTTAGAACGGCAACTGCTATTAATGGAAGAGGCAACGAAAAGAAAACAAAGGGCAGTAATAGAAACGGAAAAAGCAGCAGCTTGTAAAAACTCGCTAGCCATAAGTGTGAACTTTTTAGAAAGCTCATGACATGTTGCAACGGTAAAGCGCCTAAGAGAACGCCAATCAATAACATAGAAAGTGGAACAGTAGGTTTTCCTAGCATTTCTAAAGTGTTGGATAGAGCACTAGGAAGGGTACCTGGCAGGAGCATGAGGATTAAGCCAACGAGTGTGGAAATCACACCAGGATTTAAGAAGACGTTTCGCCAAGGCAGAGTCTCGGAATGACGAGCAAATAAATAGATGCCGTATGTCCAAATCCACAAAAGATAAACAAAGTTAAAGAATGTAGCAAAAAGCACTCCTGTCTTTCCGAATAATATAAAACAGACTGCGATGCCTAGAAAGCCTTGATTCCCAAAAATCATGATCCCTTCTAAGGCATTTTTCTGCGTGTCTATTATTTTCAATCTCTTAATGGTCCACCAAGAAAAGATTGAGGAAATCAGTAATACAAATATAGACATTACGGACAGCCAGCCGAACTGTTTTAGATTTTCAATGGAAAAGGAAACATCCATTCCGAAGATGATCAATGCAGGTAACGTTACATTCAATAAAAGTGCTGAAATTGTACGTTCACTGCCAGGTGGCAAGATCTCTTTCTTTCGAAGGATATAACCGATTAGAGCAATGCTGTACAATAGAGTTAATTCTTGCATAAATGGTGCAAGTTTCATTCCATCTTCACCCTCCTTACCTACAAGCATATGGAGGATGTGTAGAATAGGTGATACATACGATATACGTACGCAGGAGGAAGATTCATGCTGATGGCAAAAGGCGATATTTTATTCAGGCAAGGAGAAGAAGGTCCGTTATTTCGGTTAGAAAACGGCTTATTAAAGATCGTTCGTGTGCATGAAGATGGAAGCCAAGTTTTGTTGAATTTAATCATTCCAGGCGAAGTGATTCCACATCATTCATTAACGAGTCCAAACGAGTATAACGGTACGGCGATAGCACTGTTACCGTGTGAGATAACAAGGATCGAACCGCTACAATGGTATCGTTCACTTGAAGAGGACCCATACAAGTACAAAGAAGTCGCGTTATTGCTAGAAACAAAATTAAGAATGATGCAGCAGCGCATCAATCAGATGTCTACCTTAACGCCAGAAGGAAAAATAAAAAAACTTCAAGAGTGGTTCGCAAATTATTTTCCTGACATCCAGATTGAAAAAGTGCTGACTCAAGAAGAGATCGGGCAATTTGTTGGCTTAAGACGAGAAACAGTTAACCGCGCACTCAAGAAGATTTAATAAAATGTCAAAGAATTTACATACATATGAACGTAAGATTTTCACTTCTTTAACAAATGATACCTGTATAAAAGGTAAAGGAGTGATTGAGTGATGAAAAAGTTTATTCCTCTTGCACTGGCGTTTTCCGTACTAACAAGTGGTGCTATTACGGTATCGGCTGCAAATCAAGTAAAGGTCCAAGTGGAGTCTCATAAAAGAGGTCAACACTTTAAGCAGATGAAAAATTTTCAGGAGCAGGTGCATAAGGCAAACGCTCTTAAGATCGAACGATTAGAGATTCAAAAAGAGATCGTTAAAAAGAAAGATCAGCTTTTCGATCTGCACGTAAAAGCTGGGGAGCAGAAAGTAAAAGAAAAACGAAGCTCGAATAAAGCCGGCTGGCAGGAGATGAAACAGATTCATCAAGAGTTAAGGACTCTGCAAAGCCAAGCACATGAAACGAAAAAAGCGATGCACGATGCTTTACGAGCAAATAACGAGAAGCTTGCATTAGAGAAAATGAACCAGTGGCTGAGTCTTAATGAGAAAATCAATAACAAGCTTAATGAAAAATCTGCGAAGCTGGATGAGGTCTTGGCTAAGCATAAGTAAAAGCTATAACAAAAAGTGTTGAAGCAACATGCTGCCTCAACACTTTTTATAATGTTTTATTTTGATTTATGCTTAGGCGTATAGTCAGGGTAATCGGTAATGATGCCATCAACACCTGCATCTAATAATGGTTGTACTTCTTGCTTATTTCGAACCGTCCAGGCCATAATACCCATATGACGCTCGTGTACTTCATTAACGATTGAAGAATTTACTAGGGCTCTGCTAGGGTTTACAAATTCAGCATATGTAGCGAATTCATCGAGTTTTTCTTCACTTAAATCTGTAGAGCGAGAAGTCAGTACCCCGACTGGGACTTGAGGCAAAACCTTGTCCATCTGTTGCATGGATTCAGACTCAAATGATTGAATGATGATCTTATCATGAGCAGGTAGATGCATGTTTCGTTCCTTTATGGCTGCGGCAACTTTTTCTTCAATGTTAGGATAGTAATAGGTTGCTTTCAATTCGATCAGAATACCCGTTTTTCCACGGAACTCATCAAGAACTTCTTCAAAAGTAGGAACTTTTTCTCCTATGAATTTCTCTCCAAAGTAGCTTCCAGCATCAAGCTGACGGATCTCCTCTAGCGTATGATCTTTCACATATCCCGTTCCGTTTGTTGTTCGGTCTAAAGTAACGTCATGAATAACAACGAGCTCACCATCTTTTGTTTCCTGCACGTCTATTTCAATATAATCAGCTTTCATATCTACACCTTTATGGAACGCCGCCATCGTGTTCTCTGGTGCATAGCCCGCAGCACCGCGGTGTGCGACAGTTTGAACTTGTTCTGACGGGTCGTAAGCGAGGGTGGAAGTACTGTAGATCGAACCGATAATCCCCATTGAAAGTAATGATGCAACAGCTTTCTTCTTCATGCTCATGTCATTCATCCCCTTATCATTGTATGGTCCGTGAACCTGCTCGCCTCATGCAACAAGCAGGATCACATTCATTATGCTAACAAAGGAAAATGGGGAAAGAATGGTCAAAACCTCCTTAGTATTCTAAAGAAAATAAGGTCTATATGAGGGGATATCTTAACAAATATCTGTTCTGTAAAGGTGGGATGAAGGAGATTTCACCACTGTAAAGGATAAGAAAAAAACCAAGCGTTTAAACGCCTGGTTTCTGAATGTCTTCCGGATGGTTGAAGCTTCTTGCAATATATATAAACGGTGTGGATGCAGCAGATACCACAAATTTGATCACATACGTCGTAAAGAAGATCTGAATCCAAACATCCCATGAGAACACACCAGCAAATGCAATCGTACAAAAGATAAGCGTGTCGATCAGCTGGCTTACCATCGTACTTCCGTTATTACGAATCCAAAGCTGATCAGGACGTGAAAACTTTTTCTTCAACTTTGCAAAAAGTTTAACGTCTAGATACTGACTGATTAAGTAAGCAGCGAGACTGCCGATTACTAGACGTGGCATAAATCCAAAGATGGCTTCAAGATGCGGCTGGAAGATGTCACTTTCGTGCGGTTGAAACACGAGCACCATCTGCATGATGATCGTTGTCATGATAAGAGTAAAGAAACCGAACCAAACTGCTTTCTTCGCTTCCTTTTCTCCGTACTTCTCGTTGATTAAATCTGTTGCTAGATAGATGGTTCCGTAGATTACATTACCGAGAGTCATAACAAGTCCGAACATCTCGATCGTTTTTACAACCTGCAGATTAGCAAGAATCGTAGCTGCTGCGATCCATGCATACAAACCCGTACGACCGAACCATTTGTAGCACGTTAAAAATAATATAAAATTAACCAGTGCAAAAGCTACACCAAAATAAAAATTAAACATAAAAATTCCTCCTAGTTTTGATAACGCGGGAGTTTGCGAACCGCGAAACACTTTTAACACAACAGTTCCCCATTATAAGACAGTTTTTGTAATTAATCAATCATCCATATAAATAAGTAGCCCCCGTGTAGTTTACAATCTCTTTCTTTGTGCAATACATAGTGTAGATTGATTATTGATTACAGAAAAAACGGAAATACTGCTTGTAATAGATAAAGCACACTAAGGAGCAGGTGTATGATAACTTTTGATAATGTTTCTAAAGAATACCGGGATGGAACGTCCGCGGTTCGCGATCTGAATTTAACGATACAGCCAGGAGAATTTTTCGTCGTGATCGGTCCGAGTGGTTGTGGGAAAACGACGATGCTCAAAATGATCAACAGACTGATCAGCCTTACAAAAGGCACAATTTCCATCGATAACAAGAGAATCAGTGATTACAATATTGATGAACTACGTTGGAATATCGGGTATGTACTGCAGCAGATCGCCTTATTTCCTCATATGACGATTCTAGAGAATATCAGTATCGTTCCCGAGTTAAAAGGATGGGACAAAGAAAAAATTCGTAAAAGAGTGGATGAACTTCTTGATATGGTCGGCTTAGATCCTGAAACCTATCGAGATCGTAAGCCCAATGAACTCTCTGGCGGACAACAACAGCGGGTAGGTGTTGTGCGAGCGTTAGCTGCAGATCCTAATATTATTTTAATGGATGAACCCTTTAGTGCACTAGATCCGATCAGCAGAGAAAAGCTGCAGGAAGATCTTTTTAATCTTCAAAGAAATATTAAGAAGACCATTGTTTTTGTCACGCATGACATGAAGGAAGCTTTGAAACTAGGAGACAGGATTTGTGTGATGAATGAAGGATCTATCGTGCAAGTTGGGACGCCGAAAGAGCTTCTCGAAAACCCAGCTGATGATTTTGTAAGAAATTTCGTAGGAACAGAGAGTGTGAGTTCTGTTGAAAATATGGATCTTCGAAAGCTTGTCATTCCATTGAAAGCAGATGAAATTGGAATGGATTATCAATTACCATCCCTTTCAGTGAATACGAGTATTAAAGAGGCACTCAATATATTAACCCGTGAAAATGAAGTGACGGTTGAAGGTCATGGTGCGATTATCGGAACGCTGAACAGACAAGCTATTATTCAATATCTTGCAGATCACTTGCAGGAAAGAGGTAGCAGAGATGAATAGTTTCTTGCAAGTATTTCAAGATCGAAAAGGTGAACTCGCAAGTGCGTTGATCGAGCATATTCAGATCTCGTTTATCGCCCTTCTCTTTGCTGTGGTTATTTCGATTCCTCTTGGCATCTATTTAACGAAAAAGCCAAGAGTGGCTGAACCCATCATTGGTGTAACTGCTGTGCTACAGACGATTCCGTCACTTGCTCTATTAGGTCTCCTGATTCCACTCTTTGGGATTGGCAAGGTTCCCGCCATTATTGCACTTGTTGTTTATGCACTGCTCCCGATTTTAAGAAACACTTATACCGGAATTAAAGAAGTTGATTCCTCACTTATTGAAGCGGCGAGAGCGATGGGGATGAACACGAGGAAGAGATTGATGAAGGTTGAACTTCCTTTAGCGATGCCTGTTATTATGGCAGGAATCCGTACATCCATGGTCTTAATCATAGGAACCGCAACACTGGCAGCTTTAATCGGAGCGGGTGGACTCGGGGATATTATCTTGCTTGGTATTGACCGCAATAACACGATGCTGATCGTGCTTGGAGCCGTACCTGCCGCATTGCTCGCGATTTTATTTGATTTTCTGCTCAGAAGATTAGAGCTTCTTTCTTTTAAACGAGCGCTAACAACGGTCAGTGCATTTTTGGTAGCTGCTCTTTTAGTTATAATTGTTCCTTTTGCGATGAAAGGCGGACAAGAAGATATCGTGATCGGTGGTAAGCTAGGATCTGAACCGGAAATCTTAATCAACATGTACAAACTTTTAATCGAAGAAGAAACGGATTTAAATGTGGAGCTGAAGCCAGGACTTGGTAAAACTTCCTTTGTGTTTAATGCGTTGAAATCTGGGAGTATTGATATTTATCCAGAATTTACAGGCACGGCAATCGCTGAGTTTTTAAAGGAGAGTGCATCAAGTACAGATAGCGAAAAAGTATATGAACAAGCTCGAAGCGGGATGGAAAGTAAGTTTGATATGCAGCTCTTAAGCCCAATGGAATATAACAATACGTATGCACTTGCTGTTCCTGAACAATTGGCGAAAGAGTACAACTTAAAGACAATTTCGGATTTAAAGAGTGTAAGCCAAAGTCTGAACGCAGGATTTACGCTAGAATTTTCCGACAGAGAAGATGGCTATAAAGGTATACAAAAGCTGTATGATATTCAGTTTGCGAATGTGAGAACGATGGAGCCTAAGCTAAGATATAACGCGGTAAAAAAAGGAGAGATCGATGTTGTGGATGCTTATTCTACCGACAGCGAACTGCGTCAATATAAGCTTACCGTGTTAGAAGATGATAAAAAGCTGTTTCCTCCTTATCAAGGTGCACCTATGCTTCGTAAAGAAACCGTTGAGAAGCACCCGGAATTAAAGGAAGCGTTAGACAAGTTGGCGGGGAAAATTACAGACAATGAAATGCGGGAGATGAATTATAAGGTGAATGTTGGAGGAGAGTCCCCTAAGAAAGTCGCGGAAGATTTCTTAAAGAAGGAAGGACTTCTATAAGCTTCTACCATCATTCATTAAGATTCGACAAAAATTTCCCGGAAAATAAAAAACATCCATGCAGAGCTATTCCTGCATGGATGTTTTTTATAATCTAGAAATCAACATTAAAGGTTAGAGGATTGGAAATTGATTTTTTCTGATCATTAACGACTTCGCTGGATGTTATAGTGATGGAATTCAATTTATCTGCATTGGTTTTGTTCAGAATAAATCCAAGGCTCCCGACTTTTTCTTTCCCTGGTTCTATCTTTCCGTTTAATTCCTCCAGGTAAAAGTCTTCTTCCCACGTTACGGTTTCCCCTTGATCGGTTTTGATTGTTGATACGGGATTGAAATGAACGGTCTCTTTTCCTTGATTAGCAATCTTTACGTTTACACGTACATATGGAAATTCATCTTGTTTGGTATAACCATGAAAGAAATCTATAAGATCTAGAGATGGTGCATAGTGTATAACTTTTACTTCATCAATGGTTAGGGATATTGAATCTGCCTGCTGTTCCTTATTTACTTTTGCATATTTCTTTAATGTGATTGCTCCATCTTGGTCTTCAACTTTTTTGTTGATTTCCGTTAGTCCTGTATCATCTGAAGCTTGAGAACTGTCTGTAAAGGTTTGTTCTCCTGACTGTTTTTTAGTTTCCTTCTTATTGGACTCGTTTTGTGGTGTAGTACTTATATCCTTATTCGTATCTGCTGAACAGCCAGTGACTAACACAGCTGATAAAACAAGCGTTATCCAACCTTTGAAAGGCATGGATCCACCTCCTAAAAGATAAGCACCCCGTATAAACGGGATGCTTTTTTGTTAGAATTACCTATTACAAAGATATTATTTCTCTAAGGCAGATTTGCTTTTCTCTAAGATAGAGAAGATTTCTTTTGCTGTATCCGTATTGTCGATCTTTCCAGTGAATTTCTCCATTCCTGGTCCGTATGCATAAACGTTAACATCTTCTCCCGTATGCCCATCTGTTGTCCAGCCTGTTCCTGTGCGGAGATCAAAGATTTTTTCGATAGCGTTATCGATTTCTAAAACATCACCGCTTTTTTCTTTTGCATCTTTAACAGATTGAACTTCTTCAGGTGTTAATTCAAGATCAATATATTTCTTTAATGTTTCTTCTACAGGTGCACCTTTCGCGATTTGCTTCGCGATATAGTCAGGTGTTTTCTTTGCTGCTTTAATTGAAGCAGGATCCCATTTGTAATCTCCGTCACGACCCATTGTCATACCGCCTGTTGAGTGGTCAGCTGTTGTGATTACAAGTGTGTGCTTGTCTTTTTTAGCAAATTCGATTGCAGATTGGAAAGCTTGTTCAAAGTCTTCCATTTCACTCATTCCTGCAACAACATCGTTGTCATGGCCAGCCCAGTCAATTTGGCTTCCTTCCACCATAAGGAAGAAACCATCATCATTTTTATTCAAACGATCCAATGCAGAGTTTGTCATCTCTTTTAGGGATGGCTGCTCTTTTGGACGGTCGATTTTTTTGTCTAGCTCTTTTGGAGCAAATAAGCCTAGAACTTGTTCGTTGTCGTCTTTCAACATTTGGTCACGGCTCGTTACATATGAATATCCGTCTTTTTGGAATTCTTTTGTAATGTTGCGGTCTTTACGTTCGAAATAGCTAGTGCCTCCGCCTAAAAGCACGTCAACCTTATGCTTGCCATTCACCATATCATCGTAATAGTCATCTGCGATTTGGTTATAATTTTCACGAGATTCATCATGCGCACCGAATGCAGCTGGTGTAGCATGGTTGATTTGAGATGTTGCGACTAAACCAGTTGATTTACCGTTTTCCTTGGCTTGTTCCAAGACGGTTTTAACATCCTTCTTTTCCATATCAACTGCGATTGCACCGTTATACGTTTTGATTCCTGCTGACATTGAAGTAGCTGCAGCAGCAGAATCCGTTACACTCTCTTTTTCATCGTGAGAATATGTGGATTGCATTCCTACCAAATACTTATCAAGTTTTGTTTCTTCCATCATTGGTGTTTTTGTATCATCTTTAAAAGCGCGATAGGCAGTCGTATATGTCGGCCCCATTCCATCACCGATTAAAAAGATTACGTTTCGAATTTCATTTTCTTTATTTTTATCATCAGCTGATGCTTGATTTATTGCTAAACCGCTTATAGCAAGAGTTCCTGCCATTGCAATAGATAGTACCTTTTTTGAAATAGCCATAATAGCCTCCTGTTGTTTTGAGTTGTCTTACAGTGAGGAATTATACTCCGATAATATTTTAGTAAGGTTATGAGAATGTTAAGATTGTGTAAACAAATGGGAAAATAGTTCTATGAAGATGGTGGAAATAGGGGTTTATTGATAAAAAAATTGATGTGACGTTTGTCGAGAATTTATGACCTCTTATAAGAAACTGGGCATCTGAATAAAACGGACAGATTCTAATTATGTTCACTAGGAGAACACAAAAAAGAAGCTAAGGCTCAGAATTATGAGCCTAGCTTCTTTTCATTCGATCCATTATACCGTTTGAACTGCTTTTTCTAATGCAACTTCAGCAGAAACATAGTCGTAGCCAAGGTCAGTCGCAACTGCTTCGTATGTTACGAAACCACCAGCTGTGTTAAGACCCGCTTTTAAAGATGGGTTTTGAGCGATTGCTGCTTGTGCACCTTTGTTAGCGATTTGTAGTGCATATGGAACGGTTACGTTTGTAAGTGCGATCGTAGACGTACGAGGAACCGCACCAGGCATGTTTGCTACTGCATAGTGAACAACTCCGTGCTTGTCGTAAGTTGGGTTGTCATGTGTAGTGATACGGTCAACCGTTTCAAAGATACCGCCTTGGTCGATCGCTACGTCAACAACAACAGATCCTGGAGTCATGGATTTGATCATTTCTTCTGTTACCAATTTAGGTGCTTTTGCTCCTGGAATAAGAACAGCTCCGATTACTAGATCAGATTCAGCTACAGCTTGTGCAATATTTAATGGGTTAGACATTAATGTTTGAATGCTGTTTCCGAAGATGTCATCAAGTTGACGAAGACGGTCTGGGCTAAGGTCGATGATCGTAACATCAGCGCCAAGTCCGATCGCAACTTTTGCTGCGTTCGTACCTACAACACCACCACCGATGATTGTCACTTTACCGCGACGTACTCCTGGTACACCTGCAAGAAGGATTCCTTTTCCGCCTTTAGGCTTTTCAAGGAACTGAGCACCGATCTGTGCAGACATACGTCCTGCTACTTCACTCATTGGTGTTAATAGCGGAAGTGTACGGTTGAATTCTACCGTTTCGTAAGCGATTGCTGTAACGCCGCTATCTGTTAGTGCTTTTGCTAATGCTGGCTCTGCTGCTAAATGTAAGTATGTGAAAAGAATAAGGTCTGAACGGAAATATTTGTACTCAGATGCTAAAGGTTCTTTAACCTTCATAACCATTTCCGCTGACCATGCGTCTTGTGCTTCTGCTACGATTTCAGCACCTGCTGCCGCATAATCTTCGTTTGTAAATCCGCTGCCAACACCTGCATTGTTTTCTACAAGTACTTTGTGGCCTGCTGCTGTTAGTGTAATAACACCTGATGGCGTAATCGCTACGCGGTTTTCATTATTTTTAATTTCTGCTGGAACTCCAATAATCATTTGTGAATCCTCCTATATAAGTAAACTCTTTGAGTGCGTTTTCAATTGTGATTTCAGTATAGTTCTAGGGATTGAGCTTTTCATTGTTAGGAATCTAGAAAATGAAAAAAAGCATTTGTGATAATTCACAAACGCTCTTGTTTGAATAACCGATTCATCTTGAAATCAAGATAGATCATGATTTTTTGATGAGGGCTTTTCATATCAATATTTGTAAGCTCGCTGATCCGTTTGAGACGATAAAGTAACGTGTTCATGTGAATATGAAGCACTTCTGATGCTTTGTTCAGGTTTTCATCTAACGTCAGATACGTTTCTAACGTGTGATAAAGCTCTGTCTTATGTTGACGGTCATATTCCTGAAGAGTTTTGATCATTTCATTGTGATAGCTCTGTCTTTGTTGTTTTTCATAAATAGCATCTAAAAATTGGTAGATGCCGAGTTCGTGATAGCCGTTCAAGGTTAATGTTTCTCCGCCAAGCTTTTCCTGAACAGCTAGTACACTCGATGCCTCTTTATAACTTTTTTCCACGTTCGAAAAGGAGGAAACGAGACTGCCATATGCCGCTTTAATATCTGACACAGAAAACCGCTCTTTCATATGTGTGAAAAAGGATTCTACAAAAGACTTTGCAAGCTCTAAAGGCGGTTCTTTTCCAACAGGTGAGGCGAGGAGGAGCATTTGATTCGCGTCTGCCGCCGATAAGAGAACGTTAATCTTTTGGTTCACCGCAGCAAGATATAAAATATCTTTTTCGATAGCTGGTGTGATCTCCTCTTCTAGCTGCAGAATAAAAACAGCTGCTGGAAGTACCGGCAAAATGTTGAGTTCGTGTAATTTCCCTAAAATATGCTCTTCTTGAGGAAGGTTGCCCGTAAGCATCTTCCAAAAAAGCTCTTGCCGGTTTTCTTCTTTCTTTTTTGTACCGATCTGCATCTGAAGAAGCTGGCTTTTGGCTGAAGCTGCAGCAAGCTTTAACAATTGCATATCATCTGAAGTTAATTGTTTTTCCACTTCAAGGACCCAAATATATCCGAGAACTTCGTTGTTCTTTCGAATTGATACCGCTACTCGATCACCAAGCCCGACGTTTTGTATCGTGCCAACACGAACAGGGTCATCGCTCTCTTGCAATCTAGGAATCACGCCGTCTTTCCATAGACTGTTCACTACTTTTTCTGGCACGCGCCGTCCGATGATTGTCGCGATGCGCGCAGGATCTGTTCCGTCTTCATGTGTACTGTAAGCAAGGAGTCGATGATTCTGATCTTCTATCGTTACAGGGCACGACAAAACGTCGCTGATCTTGTCTGCTAAATTTTCAAGACTGCCGAAAGTTCCTTTAAAAGGATCAGATTGAAAGCTCTTCATTACTTTTGTCTCCCGCCATTAGTTTCTTTGGTCTTATTCTACCGAAAAAGGGAAATAGATTACAGGAGAAAAGCGATAGATTGTAGAAATGGTAATACAGTAATGGATTGTAAATGAATGGAGGCCTATCTAATGAAGTTTAGTGAATTTACATATGAACGTCCCGATGTTGCAAGTTTGAAAACAGAGTTTGAAGAAGCCGTACAGGTTTTTAAAGACGCGAGTTCTGCAGATGAACAGAATGAAGCGATGAAAAAGGTCGTAGCTCTACGTAACAGTTTCGAATCAAAAGCAAGGCTAGCGAAGATCCGCCACACGATTAATACGAAAGATGTTTTTTATAAGGAAGAGCAAGCGTTCATGGATGAAAATCTGCCAGTTTATCAAGGAATGGTCACAGCGTTTCATGAAGCGCTCGTTCAATCTCCTTTTAAAGATGAGCTCGAGCGTAAATGGGGCGGTCAGCTGTTCCGCTTGGCTGAATTAAAAGTGAAGACATACTCTGAAGATGTACTAGAGGACCTCAAGCAAGAAAACAAATTGAGCTCAGAATATGTGAAAGTAATGGCATCTGCAAAGATTGAGTTTGACGGAAAAGAATTGAACCTTGCACAACTCTCTCCATACGTTCAATCTGCAGATCGCGAAACGAGAAAAGCCGCGAGCAAGGCTGCGAACGCCTTCTTGAGCTCCAATCAAGAAAAGTTTGACTCGATCTATGATGAGCTCGTCAAACTTCGTACAGGAATCGCTAAAAAGTTAGGGTATTCAACCTTTACAGAATTGGCGTATGACCGAATGGGCAGAACGGATTACAACGCGGCAGACGTAAAGGTATTTCGTGAACAAGTAAAAGAAATCATTGTGCCGCTATGTACAAAGTTAAAGAAGCGTCAGCAAAAACGTATCGGTCTCCAGGAGTTCAAGTTTTACGACGAACCCTTCAGCTTTACAACAGGCAATCCTAAACCCCAAGGAGATGCAGAATGGATTGTGAACCAATCAAAGCAAGTCTTTAGTGGCCTCTCGCAAGAAACTGGAGCGTTCTTCAACTATATGGCAGAAGATGAGCTCATGGATCTTGAAAGTAAAAGCGGTAAAGCGCCTGGTGGATATTGCACGTATCTACAGGACTATACGGCGCCATTCATTTTTACAAATTTCAACGGTTCAGACAACGATGTTCGCGTGCTGTTGCATGAGATCGGTCATGCGTTCCAGATGTATACCAGCAGAGTGTTCGAAGTGCCAGAATATCAGTTCCCAACACTTGAAGCTTGTGAAATCCATTCGATGAGTATGGAGTTTTTAACGTATCCTTGGATGGAAAAGCTGTTTGGCAAGGACACAGAAAAATATTTATACTCCCACTTAACAGGCGCGGTAGAGTTTATCCCGTACGGAGTTGCAGTTGATGAGTTCCAGCACTTCGTATACGACAACCCGGATGCGACGCCGTCAGAACGCCGTTCAAAGTGGAGAGAGCTTGAGAAAACATACTTGCCACATCGTGATTATGATGGGTTAGAGTACTTGGAAAACGGTGGTTTTTGGCATAGACAAGGCCACATTTTCCGCTCGCCTTTCTATTATATTGATTACACGCTCGCTCAGATTTGTGCTCTTCAGTTTTGGAAACGTGCTGGTGAGAACTCTGAGCGTGCATGGGAAGATTATTTCGCCCTGTGTCAAAAGGGAGGAAGTCTACCTTTTACAAAGCTCGTTGAAGAAGCTGGTTTGATCTCTCCTTTTGAAAAAGGTTGTGTAGCGTCGGTTGTCGGCGAAGTAGAAAAGTTCATTGCTACAGTGGATGAGGAGCAATTTGCGAAAGCGTAAATGATATAGTGATTTGTATGAGGAGAACCGGCCGTGTGCCGGTTTTTTCATTTTTGTGGGCGATGGGCAGGAGCAGGGTAGGGCAGGGGGTATAACTGCTGCAGAAAATGTCGACAAATGACATCTCGTGGATAAAACGCCAAAACTTGTGGATTCAGGCACGAAACTTGTGGATTCAACGCAAAATCTTTTGGATTGATGGCGCAAACTTCTGGATTGATCTTCATCCGCCACCGTAAATACCCCATGGTGTATACCTGCTAAGTTTCTCATTTTTTGAAGAATTATTGACACTTGTATAGGGAATGCTGTTTTCAGCTGCCTATATGTTTGTGAATAGGGTCTTGAGTGGTAAAATAATAAGGAATCTTAGAAGTTTTAAAGACTTTTAGTGGAAAAGGAGTAATACAAAATGGCTGAAACAAAACAGCGTAACTATACACCGCTAATTATCGGGCTATCCATCGCGATCAATGTACTTGTGGCCGTATTGTTCTTCCTGCCAGAGTATGAGGGAGAAATTGCTTTTGATGTAACGTTGCTGCCGCGTTTGAACGCAATCTTTAACAGCTTTACTTTCGTATTTTTGCTGGCTGCTCTTTATTTTGTGAAACAAAAGAACATCACGCTGCATAAGCGATTTATCTTGGCGGCATTTACGAGTACAACATTCTTTTTGCTGTCGTATGTAACGTATCATTATCTAACAGAATCTACGTCTTATGGCGGTGAAGGTCCGCTTAAATACGTTTATTTCTTCATTTTGATCACACATATCTTGCTTGCGATCGTAATCGTACCTTTAGCGTTAATTACCGTTACACGAGGGTTCAACATGCAAGTAGAAAAGCACCGTAAAATCGCGCGTTGGACAATGCCACTGTGGCTGTATGTAAGTTTGACAGGTGTTATTGTGTATTTGATGATCGCGCCTTATTATTCATAAAAAAACAGAGGACTTTTGCTGAAGACATAGATCCAGCAAAAGTCTTTTCTGTAGCGAGAGGAAATGAGAGATGAGCTGGTTTTGGATCATACCTGTCGTTCTATGCGGATTCGGGATCGCTGTTATCGTTTATGGAATCCGTTATCAAAAAGAAGAAATTGAGCATAAAAAGCAGTATGACGCGAATTACAAAGGTGGACGTGTCTCGGATACGTTTTTCGGTGCTCTTGTAGAATTCATCTTTGTAACGTTTATTGATAAGCTGGTAGGCTTTTTTCCGAAATGGTTCATCAAGTTTTTTATCTTCATTATCGGAGTAGGTTTCTTAAGTCTTGGTGTCTACTTTTTTCAAGATATGCCTCGAAGGTTTTAATAAGCTATTCCTACACGTGACGCTGGAAAGTCATTCTTTCTTAAAAGAGAGAACGCAAAATGAGCGGTGTCTCCGGTACTGATCTTAGAGCCGTCGATAGGTAAAACGTCTTTTTCCGTTCGGTACGTGCCAGTAGGTTCTCCGTCTGGTAGATAAGTGGGACAAACGATCGTCCAATTCAGCCCGCTTTCTTGCAGTTGAGTAAATGCTTTATGATGATCTTCCGCCGCTCTTGTTAACTTACGCTTTGATTCAGATGATTGGTAGCGAAGTAGATGAGGTTCTGTGCGGCTTTGTAAAATGCCTGCTGTACCGATCGTGATGATGCGTGAAATATTTTCTTTTTTCATCGCTTCGATAACAATGGGCATGCCCTCGGAAAGCACGCTAGCTCCGTCTGTTGAAAGAGCGCTAAAAACGATGTCACAGCCTGCCAGCGCTTCAGCGACTGCTTCCTTATCTAGAACATCTCCTTTTACAAAAGAGACCTGATTCAACATGGAGTGCGTAAACTTATCAGGGTTACGGAGCAGTGCATGAACGCTTATTTCATTCTCTATCGCCATTTTAGTAAAATATTGTCCGACTCTTCCTGTCGCACCAAGTACGCAAATTTTCATAAGATACCTCCTGATCATTCTCTTCCTATCATAGCATTTAACGGTACTCATAAATAAAAATCCCTTACCGAAAGCTCGGTAAGGGATTCCTTTTATTGAAGCGTAATAACATCTGTGTAACGACTGTCGAGCTTATCTCCTTTGGCCGCAAATGCGACAACACGGTATTTACCTGGTGCGACAGCCTGTCCTGAGATTTTTCCGTCCCACTGAAAATCGTTATACTGTTTTGGAACATCTTCGTAGCTGCCGATCAGAGCGATTTCTTTCGTCAGGTTGCTGTCGTATAGAAACAGATCGACTTTGTCGGCTTCAGCTGGGAAGTAAGCTGAAAAAGTGAATGCATTATTTCCTAATGCTGTAGCGCTGATGCTCGTGATCGAAGGGAAGTCAGGCTCTTGTACAAATAGAATTGTCGGCACAACTACTTCGTTGCTTCCGTCATTGATGGTAATCGTTCCTTCATGGTAGCCAGCTGCCAACTTAGAAGCGTCCACTTGTACATTAAACTTAACGTCTTTTGAGCTGTTACCTTTGATCTTCAAATTCTTGCTTGTCGTTACTTTTACGCCTTCAAGATCTACGTCAAAAGAATAATCTTTTGACGTGTTGCTTAAATTCTTAATCGTAAAGTGTTCGCCTCTAACTTCCTTGCCTTTCTTTTTAGAGAAGACACCAAACGAATGGCTGCCAGGAGATACGAGTGTTTCTGTTTCGATCGCTTCAACTACACGGATGCTTCCAGCTCCTTGCGTATTATGCGGGTAAAGCTTTCCGTTAGCATCATATAAATCTTCCGCTGTATTCATAAGAGCGGCTTTAATATCGTCAACACCCCAGTCCGGATGTGCTTCTAATAAAAGAGCAGCAGCACCTGCAACATGTGGCGATGCCATACTTGTTCCTTGCTTCGCGCCGTAGCCATGCGGATTTGCAGGGTCATGAGTCGGTACAGTACTTACGATGTTTACGCCAGGTGCAGAAACATCTGGTTTGATCATCCACGTATCCATTACAGGACCTCGGGAGGAGAAGTCAGCCATCAATTCACCGACCTGTTTATCAAACTTGGTACCGAGCGTTACTGTTGTGTTTGGATTAGAACTTAATAAGCTTTTAAGTTGAACGCCCTCAGCATTCGTTAGCTTGATGGTTGGTACTGCCATTCCAGGCACATCTACGATCTCGCCCGCAACGTTGTTGTAGATGACCATTCCGATGGCGCCAGCGTTCTTTGCATTCGTTGCTTTGTCTACAAACGCATACGTACCGCGTTGTGCTAAAACGAGCTTTCCTGCTACATCTTTTCCTGCAAAGTCAGCTGTTCCGGCTAAGCCAACATCGACGATTGGCAACGTTTTTCCGTTAAGTGCTAAAACGGATTCTTCAGACGGAAAGCCCATTACTTTTGCGGATGAAAAACTAGCATTCCCTGCTTTTAATGTAGCTGCATATACGTTATATGGAAGCTGTGTAGCTCCGACAGAAATCGCTTCTCTAGACGTACCCGGTGAGCCGACCGTCCAGTTGTTTGGTCCGCTGTTTCCGTTAGACGTTACCGCTACAACGCCGTCAGACATCGCTTGATCAAGTGCAATACTCGTTGCCCAATCAGGGTTGTTTAACGAGTTTCCAAGAGATAAGTTCATAACATCTGCGCCGTCTTCTACTGCTTTTTCAATCCCGGCAATTACGTTCTCAGTCGAGCCGCTGCCTCCAGGTCCTAATACGCGGTACGCTAATAAAGTGGCATCAGGTGCTACACCTTTAATGCCGCCATCTGCCGCAACAGTACCCGCTACGTGCGTGCCATGAGTAGTTTCAGCTCCTCTTGGATCGCCTTTAGGCGTTTCTTGTGGATCGTTATCATTATCAACAAAATCATATCCTTTATAGTCACCGAATGCTTGATCCAAATCCATGTGTGTATAGTCCACTCCCGTATCAATAACGGCAACCGTCACACCTTCTCCCGTATAGCCGGATTCCCAAGCTTGGTTGGCACCGATAAAAGGCGCTGAATTCATCATTTGAGGCGAAACATCATCGAATGATTGGTCACCCATGTCATCACCTGTTGTGTGGTATTCAACATCAGGATAAACGGCTTTTACACCGGGCGTTGATAAAAGGTTTGGGATTTCGTTTGCTGCAATCTCTAGTGAAAACCCAGAGAAAACATGATCGTACTCATTTTTTACTTTATATGTTTTGGAGCGTGTGGAGATTTCCTTCACCACTGCTTCACGTTTGGATTTCAAGTTTGCTTTCGTTTGTTTTTGGCCCTTCTTTTTTGCTTCTAGTACAGATGGTTCTTTTAATTCAACCATTACTTTTGTAACATGAGAAGAGTTTAGATTGTACTTCCCGTAAAGTGTTGCTAGTTCTGGCTCTGAATTGTTTGAAGATGGAGCAGCAGATACACCAGAAAAAGCAGAAAAAACAAACGTACATGCTAATGTGAAGCTAGATGTCTTGCGTAAAAAGCTTTTCATTCAAGCGTACACCCCTTATTTTTAATATCAAGGTAATATTCTATGGGTGTGTTTTAATTCCTTGGTCATATGGTAAAAACAGATAATAAGTCCTTATATTGGAAATTTAGACTTTGGTCATTTGGTCTGAAAACTTTATGAGCAAATCGTAACGCTAATTCTTTAGGCCCATGATAAGATAGGAATATTGTTTTTTAGAGAAAGCTGTATATTAAAAGAATGTTGCTTATGACTTTACTATTAAGAACATCCATGACAAGTTGATTGTAGTGTAAGGTGGCAGACTCCTGGGGGATCAGCGGGACAGGTGAGACAACTAAGGGCGCAAAGCGTCGAGGTGGCTCACCGCACGCCCCCCGGAAAGCGAGCACCTGAAACGGAGGTCAACTACTTTCAAGGGCAACATCGTATACGGAAACAGGCTTAGAGAAAGAAGGTGAACGAATGGCTAAAGAGGAAGGGTATGGGACGATTCAGGAGAACCGGATTATTCCATTATGGAGCCTAACTGTATGGCTTGTGGTCATGAACACCACGATGTTCAATGTGGCATTGCCGAGTGTTATTTCTCAATTTGATCTGAGTCCTACTGCAGGGTCATGGATTGTTTCAGGCTATTCGATCGTGTTTGCCTTATCGACGATCACATTCAGTAGATTATCAGATTTTATACCGATTGGAAGATTGTTATTTACAGGTGTCATCATCTTAGGACTCGCCTCCATCATCGGGTATTTTTCAAATAGTTTTGAGTTTGTATTGATCAGTCGTATGGTTCAGGCAATGGGAGCAGGTGCGGTTCCAGGGCTAGGCATGGTGCTTGCCACAAGGTATATTCCGATTTCAAGAAGAGGGCGTGCCATGTCGTTGATCTCATCAGCGGCGTCTCTTGGTTTCGGGTTAGGGCCTGTAATCGGAGGCGGTATTACACAATTGTTAGGTTGGAATTTTCTTTTCATCGTAACAGGTCTCGTGTTGCTGTTGCTGCCAGTATTTAAGGTGTATCTGCCTGTTGAACAAAAAAGGGAAGGTTCGTTCGATTTTGTTGGCGCATTGTTAACGGGTGGTGGCGTAACCTCGTTATTACTCTATCTTTCTTCATTTTCTTGGTACTTGTTGGGCTTGAGTGTACTATTCTTTGGCACACTCGTATTTTATTCAAAGAAAAAGGAAGATCCATTTATTCGTGTGAGTTTGTTTAAGAACACACTGTATGTGTCACTCTTAATGATCGGACTTATCGCGTTCATGACCCATTTCGCGCTGTTGTTCGTGATGCCCGTCATGTTGTCGAACTTATTCGGAAAAGAACCAGCTACGATCGGATTTGTTATCTTTCCAGGTGCTATGCTTTCCGCGTTCGCAGCCATTTATGTTGGACGATGGATTGATCGATTTGGAAATCTGCCTGTCATGCGAACGGGACTTGTGGCACTGCTGTTGTCCGTTGTGCTGTTTTCTCTTTTTGCAACAAAGGCATTTTATCTGACAGCAATCTTTTACATGTTTACGAGTATCGGGTTTTCTAGCTTAACGTCAAGCTTGGCTAATGAAAATTCTAGAATCTTAAGCGAGGATGAAGTTGGATCTGGAATGGGTATGCTTCAGCTTGTTCAATTTTTTGGTGGCGCGCTCGGTGTAGCCGTTGCGGGGCTTTTAATCGAGGGACAGCAAGGCATCCCGTTAGAAGCTATCTATCGTAACGTGTTTATCGTCTATACCATTCTCGTCGTTATCGCAATTGTAATCTATCGAGTGAAGATAAAAAGAAATGTGAGCCTGGAACTTGAATAGTTCTAGACTCACATTTTTTATTTCAGCATCTTAAAGTCATAGGAATAGATAGACTTGCCTTTGATTGATTTGAGGATGTCGTTTAAACCATTGATTTTAATATTCTCTTTCTTCTTTCCTTCGGTTAAGGAATAGTGTTCAATGTAATATTTTTCTTTCAGTTTTTCGTCATGTCTTACGACGTAAAGGTTGTCGTCTTTATAGAAAAGCTCCTCGTTATGTCTCACTCCGTCTTTTCTAACGTTTTTCATGGTGAATTTTTTACTTACTTTCTCGGTTTTCGTGTCAAAAGCAAATACCTCACCAAGGCCGTTTGCATAGTAAAAAACGTTGTTATATAAGTGAGCGGAGTTTTTTATATTGAATGGGTAGTGCGCTGTGATATTCCTTTCATTTCTATAAGAAGAAATGATGAACTCATCCTGTGCCTGCGTTTTTTTATTGATCCGATACAGCACAATATCTGAATCCATTGTTTCTGTGACTTCTCCTAGCGTTTTTTGTCCCACAAAATAGTAAAACAAATCGTCGCTTAAGATTGGAGACATGCTGCTAAAATCAGTTTCTTTCGAATGGTTAACTTTTAGAATATCTTGAGTCGTCATCTCGTCCTTTGACAACTTCACTTTTCTGATATGAAACTCTTCCTTTTGATTATCTTGAGTTAACACAACGATTTCATCTTGATCTAATCCTGAAGCGGCAATGTAATGGGGAATGTTTTCTTTATGAAAGCCTTCCTTGTTACCATAAAGAATATTTGAATCATACCCGCCGTTAGCACCTACACCTGTATTGAAAACAGTAAAGTACAATTTTTCTTTCTCCAAGTATCCTGTTCTTTCACCCGTATACTGGGATTTATTCATACCAAACTCTTTATACGTGTCTCCGACTAGACGAATTTTATTTTTATCGACTAACAAAACTTCATTTTGACTTGCAGCTACACTGCCGAGTTCTAAGCCTTTCATCTTAAATGCATCCGCTTCACCTTTGTCGTTAATAAAAACGGCAAGACTTATTCCTTTTCCATCCATGTCTTGATCCGCTGTTGTTGAAAAATAGAGTACAGCTTTCTTATCATTTAAAAATTTTTCTTTCTTGATTGCTTCATTCTCAATAGAAAGAGAAGCGCTGAGATTCTGACCCGAGTATATTTTATATAAAAATCCACCGGTTAAAGTAATCAATAATGAAAAGAAGATTATTTTTTTCACTGTAATCACCTTCTTATAAAAACAAGGCAATAAGTTCGTAGTTCTACGTCCTTATTGCCCTATTATTTTTATATATTCCGAACAAGCTGTGTGCCAGGCGCATCCCGGACATCCCGAGGATAGACTCCTAACCCGCCATCTACGTCTAAATCTAAGTTTCCATTTAATTTAAAGGCCGACCATACCAGTTTGGAGCAATTCTTATCACCAATATGTGAAGTTGTTCGGTTGGTCACGAAGTTATAAGAATATGCGTCAATGCCTACGCGGCTGAATGCCCAGTTTGCAGCATTATTACGGTTTGTGGAGCTTGTTGTAATCGATTTTACTTGTGCATCTCCTTGATCCACTTTTCGTAGAGTGGTTGAGATCGTCCGTACACCTGTTTCAGGAACAGATTCAACAATGACGTCGCTTGAGTAGTACATGCCCACGTGTCCATGGTTCATGTAGGCCGTTTGAGATGCGGTGTAATAGAAGTTTCCTTTGGAACTAGGTCCAACAGAAACGGTTCCTCCGCTGCTACCCATCGTACCGACTTTACCGCTCTGTTGCTTTTCTTCCTTGCTCTTTGTTTGATCATGTTTCAATTCTTCGTAGATTTGTTTAAGAAGAGCTTTCTCTGTATCGCCGGTGTTCTTTGCGATAGCCTGAACGCTAGAAAGCAACTCAGCTGATGTTAAATCCGGCTGCATCCTTAAAATTTCATTTTTAAAGGAAATCTGATCTTGAGCAAAAGCACTTGGTACCGAAAAAGCTGCGAGACAGAATGCTAAAACACTAGTAACTAGATGTTTTTTCATATTCCAAACCTCCTGCCGTAATACGGGACCCCTTTGTCGACATGTTCAATTTACCATTTATATACAGGTGCGTAAATAAGAAAACGAATAAACAGTAGGGTGGACTTATGAGGGAAATGAAAGATACACCTAAAGGACTGCGCGTGCTGCACATAAAAGGAGGAGAAACAGGTCAAAAGGTATTGAGGAACACTAGTAAGATTGGATGCATGGGAGGTTCCTGTAGTAACGAGATTTTAAAAAGATGAGAATGAATGATCATAAATGGAGTATTCTCTTAAGAGCTGTGGAGTAAATGAGTGCGGGAAATAAATTGTGTGGGGTCAGACCCTCATTAAACTTTTTTTGAAACAGCCGATACATATTATGAATGCCTAAACAGGCGAAACTTTAACAATGTAACACAATTTCGGAGAAAGATGAGGGACGAATTCGTGGAAAGAAACAAAGAACTGATTGATTCATTATTGAAGCTTCAGGAGCTATTAGACACACTACCAGACACTGTAGAGGCTATACCCGCTTTCACACAATACATCCGCTCTTTTTTACGTATTAAACCAACCGGCAGAACATTGCCTACTATTGAGATGATGACCATGATCAAGAAAAGAAAACCGAACTTATACCAACTTTTTAAAAAGCATTCGAACGATGACATGTTATCGATGTTAACGAATCTAGATATGGATTATGAGCTCGCTCAACTAAAGATCGAACGCATTCTTCAAGGGGAGGTCATCGCTTAATAAGCGGTGTCTTTTTTATTTTCGTTGTTCTTCGTTATAATGGGTGAAAGGAGTGAGGAAATTTGCAAAGTGTTGGATTTATCGGAACAGGTGTAATGGGAAAAAGCATGGCCGGTCACTTGATGAAAGCAGGTTATCCAGTCCATGTTTATACAAGAACGAAAGCAAAAGCAGAAGATCTTCTTGAAAAAGGAGCTAGATGGGCAGACACACCAAAAGAAATCGCTCAAAACTGTGATGTGATTATCACGATGGTAGGCTATCCGAAAGATGTAGAAGAAGTCTACCTAGGTGCAGAAGGGTTAGTTGCACACGCAAAGGAAGGTTCTTATTTAATCGATATGACAACTTCTAGTCCACAGCTGGCACAAAAAATTGAACGAACGGCAGCTGAACGGAATATTGCTACGCTTGATGCACCTGTTTCTGGCGGGGATATCGGTGCGAGAGATGCTAAACTATCTATCATGGTAGGTGGTTCAGAGTCCGCATTCCACGATATGGAGCCGATTTTCTCTAAAATGGGTACGAACGTTGTTTATCAAGGAAAAGCTGGATCTGGTCAGCATACGAAAATGTGCAATCAGATTGCGATCGCCTCAGGTATGATGGGTGTTTGCGAAGCGATTCTTTATGCGGAAAAAGCGGGATTAGACCCAGAGAACGTACTGAAGAGTATCGAATATGGTGCTGCAGGAAGCTGGAACCTCAGCAATCTTGGACCAAGGATTCTAAAAGGAGATTTTGCTCCTGGCTTTTACGTAAAACATTTTATAAAAGATATGAACATCGCATTGAAATCAGCTGAAGAGATGGGCTTATTGACACCAGGATTACAACTCGCGAAAAAGCTATACGATGAGCTTGCTGAGATGGGTGAAGAAGATAGCGGAACACATGCATTATATAAACGCTTAGCAAACCAAGGGTAATTCACCTTGGTTTTCTTTTTTGCTCTTTACAAAACGTAATAATTACGATTTAATATATGGAACTGACTAAAATTAAGGAGTTATTACTATATGAAAAAAATGATTATTGTTGGTGGGGGTATACAAGGTTGTACGCTAGCCATTCATCTATTAAAAATGAAAAAGCTCGATAATCATGAACTGATAATTATAGATAAAAATAACAAGCCACTTAATAATTGGAGAGAATGCACAGATTTGATCTCGATGCCTTTCTTACGGTCACCGTCAGTGCATCACCTTGATGTCAATCCTTTTTCTCTCGAGAAATTTTCTAAGAAAGAAGGCTATCATAAGGTTAGTCATTTTTATGGTTATTATGACCGTCCGTCTCTAGAGATGTTTAACGAGCATTGCGAAACATTAATTCGTGATCTAGATATAGAGAGTTGCTGGAAACAGGCTTCTGTAAATGGCATAGAAAAAAAGCAAGGCTACTGGACTGTTCAGACAGAGAAAGGTGAAGTTGTGGAAGCGGAAAACCTTGTTCTAGCCATGGGATTAAGAGAACATCCTTTTTGGCCGAAATGGGCAGAAGATGCGAATTCAAGCGGTGCTCAAATTCATCATATCTTTCAAAAAGAAACGCCTGATCTTGATTCGTGCTCTGTTCCCGTTTCAATTATTGGAGGAGGAATATCTGCTGCCCATCTTGCTCTTTCTCTGGCAGAAAAATATCCTGGGAACGTTTCGTTAATTTATAGAAAAGACTTAGAAGTTCATACCTTCGATTCTGATCCTGGGTGGCAAGGTCCGATGTACATGGATAAGTTTAATCAAATAAAAGACTATTCCATGAGAAGAAAGAGCATTGTAGAAGCAAGACATAAAGGTTCTGTCACAAAAGAACTTTATTTAGGGTTAAAATCCGCGGAGAAAAACGGTAAAATAAAGCTGTTAAAAGAAGAGGTACAATCGTATTGTACGAGTTGCAATGAGTTGGTCTTCCAATCCGGAGAAAGGTATGAAGCAAAAACCGTCCTTCTGGCTACAGGATTTCATTCAACACCCCCAGGAATTCACTGGCTAAAAAATGTAATACAACACGAAAACTTAAAGTGTGCTAAATGTGGTTATCCAATTGTTAGCCCTGAAACGTTAGAGTGGGATCAGGGGCTGTTTGTTATGGGCCCATTAGCAGAGCTTGAGATCGGTCCAGTATCGAGGAATATTGCAGGTGCTAGAAGAGCAACAGAAAGAATAGTAAGAGCTATATGAGTATCTATCATAAAAAATAGCTCATTTCATAGATTAGAAAAAGAGGTGAGAATATGGGTGCGTATTCCACAAAAAAAGATGTGGTAAGAAAAGAAATGATAGGGCTTTTATTGCTGGCTATCTTTATTATTTCTTTTCTATTTATGGAAGAAATAAAAAATGATTCTGTATTTGATAACTTACCAAGTTCCATCATGCATGTGAACACGGTATTTTTAAGTATTTTAATAGAAGCAGTTCCTTTTATTTTATTAGGAGTTTTTGTTTCGGCTTTAATCCAGACTTTTGTAACAGAACAGCATATTCAACGGTTGATTCCTAAAAATCCATTCTTAGGTATCGGTGTCGTTCTGTTCATGGGAATTATCTTTCCTGTCTGCGAGTGTGCAATCATACCTGTCGTAAGACGCTTGATTAAAAAAGGACTTCCGCTACACCTTGGAACGGTTTTCTTATTAACCGTACCAATCGTAAACCCAGTCGTTATTCTATCCACTTTTTATGCGTTCCGTAACAATATGGCAGTCGTATATGGCAGAATTGGACTGGCACTTCTTGTGGCAATCATTATTGGGTTGATCGTATATTGGGCTTTTCGCAATAAAGATCAACTCAGATCACACATAGAACATGGCGCTCATGATCATTCCCATGGTATTACGATGAGTCGTTGGAAACAAACGGTGTATCACGCATCTGATGAGTTCTTCGATACGGGGAAGTTCCTGATTTTTGGTGCGTTTTTAGCGAGTATGTTCCAAGTATTTATCAATCGTAATGATCTATTGGCGCTTGGTGGGAATGAGTGGTCATCTACAGGATTAATGATGGGTCTTGCTTTCTTGTTATCCATTTGTTCAGAGGCGGATGCCTTTATCGCAGCATCATTCGGAAGCACGTTTACAGTAGGTTCGATCATCGCGTTCTTGGTATACGGTCCGATGCTTGATGTGAAGAACATGCTTATGATGTTTGCTTATTTTAAAACGCGCTTTGTATTTGTGTTAATGGGACTAATAACGCTGACTGTATTTGCTGTAACGATGGTGTATCAATTTGTGGTATAGAAAGGGAGGTAGGATACGATGAACAAAGAGAATCGTGATTTTCATACGTATTTAAGGGGTATCATCTTAATCGGTTTCATGCTCCTGCTTATCGGATTAATCACAACAGGAAAGCTGAATTATTATGTAGCACCGAAAATGCATATCTTTGTCTATTTTGCGATCGGCATCTTAGGGATTTTAGGTGTGATGCAGTTCTTTAGACGATCCGATGAACAGCATGATGATGCATGTGGATGTGGTGTGGATCATACACCAAAGGGAAGGCCGCTCAAGCATTTCTTGATCTATATGATCTTTGTGATTCCTCTTCTTACAGGATTCATGATCCCTGAAAAAGCGATGGACAGCTCAGTCGCGGAAAAGCGTGGTATTCGTTACGGAACGGGACTGTATGCTAAACCAGCTCAGAAAACGGATGACGGTAAGGTAACCACTACACAGAATATTGATGTGGAAGCCTATTTAGATGATCCAGAAGGTTATATTAAAGAGATGGAAAAGAACGTCAAGGAAGAAAATCCGGTCGAAACTGTTGATGTTACGGCATATTATAAAAAGTTCGGAAAAGAACAGTTAGCGAAGGATAAAGTGAAAGTAACATCTGATCACTATCTCGATACGATGACTGTTTTGGATATCTACCTGGACGAGTTCAAAGGAAAAGAAATTGAGACTACAGGATTCGTATATCGTGAAGACGGAATGAGTGAAAATCAAGCCGTTATTGCGCGCTTTTCAATGAACTGCTGCAGTGCAGATGCCGTGGTATATGGAACCATCATTGAAGGGGATGGCGTATCCAAACTTAAAGCGGATGAATGGTATACCGTAACAGGAACCATCGACGAAACAGAGTTAAACAAAGTCCGTCTGCCATTAGTGCAGGTCAAGTCTCTAGAAAAAATTAAGCCAATTAAAGATCCGTACGTGTATCCGAGCCCTGAGAGTTTGGGAGCTTATTAATATACAAGGACAACGTTAAAAGGACCCTTCAACAGGGTCCTTTTTTCTCTGAACTTAAAGCAAAATAGATTGGACAGATTATCTCTACAATCGGACAGATTATTACATGAAATAGACAGATTTACATTCAGATCGGACAGATTATCCCGTCAATCCCCTAATTAATGAGGGACAATCCCTTAGTAAACATAGGTCCCAACAACAAAGAGTTCGAACAACACGGTAAGTCCGATAAAATAAGAGACTTGTGCAAACAATCCCCAATCTTTATCTCTAGCTACTTGCATCACCCACAGTGCTATCGCGGAAACGATCATAGGAATGATGAATGAGCTGCCGGTAAAGGTAAGGTACTTTGGTGCTAGTGTATAGAATGTGTTGTTGAACAGAGACTGAATGACATAAAGCTGAGTGATCACGAATAGCACGATTGCCGTCCATTTCGCCCAAGGCTTTTCATCCTCAATAACGTCGATTCGTACAAAATAGAGGATGCCTAAGAACAAGACAGACGGCACTACCCAAATGAATGCGTTTGTCATAGCGATGAACGATACAATGAAAGCTGTAAACGCGTCAAAAGTGGCGGTATATAAATCTTCCTTCCCCATTTTCTCACTCGCACTCTTAATCTCTGAATCTTTGCTTGCTAAATAAAGTTTATAATCACTGACAGATTCTGCTTTTAACCAAGCAATCGTCTTTTCATCCACCTGTAACGGATAAATGGAAAAATCACTCGTTGTACTGATTCGTGCTGATTCCCACTTGTCGTCATTTAAGGTTGCTTTATAGATGTTGCCCGCTTCCTTTTTAGTAGAAATTGGACCTTTCGCTGCAAATAGAATGATAGGTTTGTTGTTTTCTACGTTCAACTGCTGATAAGATGGGTTTTCGATCTCATAACCAAGCTCTGAGCTGTATAACTTAACCGTGCTAAAATCGATTGCTGTAAGCTGATCCTTTGGTGCCGCACCGTAAAACGTTTTAAACGTCTTCGTTCCTTGCTTAGAAGAATAAAAGGTATACATAAAATGAACTTGATCATCAGCTTCAGCAAAGCGGAAGTTATAGATCTTATCTGTAGGCGTTTTGCTGTATCGCGTAATAGATTGAGCGCTATATCTTCCATCAGCTTCTCTTAAGTAAAAAGCTTCCATTTCTACTTTTTCACCAACAGTCAGGATAAATGATTGAGATGCTGGGTGACCTGATAATTCTGATAGCTTTTCTTTAGCTTTGAAGATAGATTGACTCTTTCCATCTTCAGGATTGTAAACAAAAACTTCATTACCTTTTGAATAAGCAAATCGATCTTTTGCATCAGCTAAAAGATCTACATCTTTATCTATGACTGTTTGCTTTCCATCTTCATACAGAATGAGCTCACCACGAGAGATAAATGCAATCTGTTTCCCGTTTGTCCAATAGTTCGCTCTTTCATCCAGAGGAAGATTCTCTTTTTTTTCAGAGACTAGATTTAGCTTTTCGTCTAAAGTTGTCACCTGTAAACCGTCTTTTTGATGAGTATAAGCATAATATTGATTCTCTTTTTTTATTACGGTTGGTTCAGCACTAATGGATTGAGCCGGTGTGCTTATCGATCGGCTCCAATCAGGATCGGGAAGCTTCGTCTCTTGACGGACGTTATTCCAGATCACTGCTCCGATTAGGATCAAAGCGACTGCAAAAGGAAGTAATAAAGCTCTGTAATTGGATTGATTTCTTTTCTTTTTCTTTTTTGTTTTTACATTCGTATTCATGATGATAAATCCCCCTATTTTCAATAAAACGACAAAATAATACTATTCGATATATTAGACGTATTCCCCTGTAAAAATTTTTCAATTTTTTCACAAAAAATTTTGTTGAATGAAACGGAATGATTTTTAAGAATTCTATGTAAGTTTTAGTAGAATAACATTCATTGCCCTGGAAATATTGTCGAATATCATCAACGAATTTTTAAAGTGATAGATAGAAACTGATGGTATAATTTGGATTACGAACGATTAATGAAGAAGGTGGAGAAGGCATGGAACAATCCATTCATATTTATGTGACAAGCGATATTCACGGCTATGTTCTCCCGTTAACGTACGCTAATAATGAAAAAGCAGATATAGGGTTGGCAAAAACGGCAGCACTAATAAAAGAAAACATGTCTAACCACCTCAATACCTTCCTTATCGATAATGGAGACCTCATCCAAGGAACGCCACTCACTTACTATCACGCAAAAGCAGATCAAAGTGATGTGAATCCGATGGTTCATGTATTAAATGAACTGAATTATGATGCTGCGATAATAGGAAATCATGAGTTTAATTATGGTCTTCCTTATCTATATAAGACGATTAAAGAATCTAGATTTCCATGGCTTTCGGCTAATATCGTACATCAAGGAACAGAGAAACCGGTATTTGGACAACCTTATGTGATCAAAACATTTGAGTGTGGAATAAAAGTAGCGCTCTTAGGATTAACAACCCAATATGTACCGAACTGGGAGAATCCTGATCATATTAAAGGTCTTTCCTTTCTAGATGCGGTGGAAACGGCAAAGAAATGGGTTCCTTATTTGCGGTCGAAATCAGATGTCATGATCGTTTCTTATCATGGTGGGTTTGAGAGAGCGCTCAGAACAGGGAAACCGACGGAATCGCTCACGAAAGAGAACCAAGCATACCAGCTCTGTATGGAGGTCGAAGGGATCGATGTGCTTTTAACAGGTCATCAGCATCGCATGCTTGAAGGTGAAGTGAACGGTGTGACGGTCATTATGCCTGGAACACAAGGAACTGAGCTAGGGTATGTAGAAGTAAAGGTCCATGGTGAGGGTGATTCATGGAAAGTGAAGAATAAAGAAGCAAAACTACTTTCTGTGAGTGACTACGAACCTGATCAACAGGTGCTGGATCTTATTCAGCCTTATGAACGTCAAACACAGAAATGGCTGGATCAACCATTAGGACAAGTAGATGGAGATATGACGATTATTGATCCGATGTTAGCGAGGCTACTTGATCATCCGTTTATTGAATTCATCAATAAAGTGCAGATGGATGCAGCAGGTGTAGATATTTCAAGTACTGCTCTATTCGATGATCATTCCAAAGGATTTTCAAAACATATAACGATGCGCGATATTGTTTCAAACTATGTGTACCCAAACACGTTAAAAGTGATTGAGATTACAGGGCGAGATATGAAGGAAGCATTAGAGCGATCAGCTTCTTATTTTTCTGTGAACGAAGCGGGCGATCCGGTGATCAACCCAGCGTTTTCGATTCCGAAGCCTCAGCATTACAACTATGACATGTGGGAGGGTATTGATTACACGATTGACCTCTCAAAGTCGATCGGACACCGAATTGTGACTTTACAGTATAAAGGAAAACCGATTGAATACGACTCCTTATACAAAGTAGTTATGAACAACTATCGTGCAGGTGGAGGCGGTGATTATCCTATGTTTAAGGGAAAACGCGTGGTGAAGGATATTCCGATCGATATGTCAGAACTGATGGCAAACTATATTTTAAATAGAGGAACGATACAAGCAACGTGCGATCACAATTGGCGTGTTCAGGTTTCATCTTTCTTAAAAAAATAAGAGAAGCGGGTGAAGCGGATGAAAAAGTGGAGTTGGTTCGTATTCATAATCATAGCAATTTTGCTTACTGGGTGTTCGAGTGAAGAAAAAAGAACGCTGAACGATAAAAACTTAACAGTGCAAGACCATCCAAAAGGTGCTTATCCTCGTTATTACGACCAAGTTTCTAAGAAAGAAACACTTAAAGCTGTTCCGTTCTCACTGGAATTGCCTGATCGCTTGCCGTTTAAAGTCGCTCTTTCAACCTATCAGATCTCAGATTGGGGTGAAAAACGGAATATCCTTGTAGATTCTGTTTTTTATCCGAAACAACAAGGGCAGAATGTATATTTAGCTTATCGAGTATCCAATTTTTTGCCAAAGACCGAGAAGTTAGAAACGAAAGACGAAGTGGAGCTTAGTGATGGAACGGATGCTTATTTTTCAGGCAGTAATGATCTTCCTATCCTTGCTTGGAAAAAGGATGGTTTATTCTATAGAATGGAGTACTTAATAAAGGAAGGTACAGACAGAAAAGCGGAGAGAACGAAGCTCATCGAAGCAGCAAGTTCTGTTTTTGAATAATTATATATAAGAAAATGAAGCCGTGGAGTGATTGAGCTCTTGCGGCTTATTGTTTGGAATTCAGTGGTTTGTAATAAAATATGATAATATGGTTCAAAGGAGGGGATAATCTTGCAAAAACTGGAGTTTGAATCTGCATGGGACAAGACTATAGCCCGCCAAGACAGAGAAGAGATAGAACGGGTCTTTTCTGAGTTGCAATCAGATGAACTTGTGAGACAGCAGGCTGTCATTTTGAAAACAGCTTATAACCATAGAGAAGAATTTTTAGTGATGGTGCTTGTAAATAACTATTCAACAGAGCCTTTCTCTTTAATCGGCAAAAAAGTGCTGTATACAGAAGAGGAGCATACGATTGGTGAGATGGATTCCCGTTATACGTTGGAAGTTCCTGCTGAAACAAGTATGCCATGGACGTTTATTTTTCCAGCAGCATCACTAAGAAAACAGCCATCTCGAGAGTTAGGAAAATTAATTATCATATAAAGCGGGGGAAAACGTGTGAGAACGATTATTTGGTTTATTTATTTTTGGGGAATTTTATTAAAGTTGATCCCCTCATTAAACCGTGTAAAAAAGTTTTATAATGCCGGAAAGATAGAAGAGCGTGACCGGTTGGTTGATCAAAAAGTAAAAGAGTGGTCAACTTCGCTCGTTAAGCTTAGTGGAACGCGAGTATCGGTGAGTGGTGAGGAACATATTCCGAAAGATACAGCTGTTCTTTTTGTCAGCAATCATCAAGGTAACTTCGATATTCCGATTCTTTTAGGCTATATCCAGAAACCGAAAGCCTTCATCTCGAAGATCGAGGTCAAGAAGATGCCTTTCATAGGGACGTGGATGGAGCAGTTGAACTGTTTGTTCATGGATCGTAAGAATGTAAGGCAGTCTGTGCAAGCGATCAATGAGGGAGCTAAACTGCTGAAAAATGGAACATCTCTTGTTATTTTTCCTGAAGGAACGAGAAGTAAAGGTGACGATATGTCAGAGTTTAAAGCGGGAAGCTTCAAGTTAGCGACTAAATCCGGCGTTCCGATCATTCCAGTTACGATCAACGGTTCCTATAAAATTATGGAACAACAAGGATTTTGGATAAAGCCAGCGGAAGTTCATCTTACCGTTCATCCGCCGATCTATCCAGAACAGCATCAAGACGCTAAAGAATTGGCTAGATTGTCAGAGGAAATTATTAAAAACGGTGTAAAAGAAGCTGTCTGTTAAGATTATTTTTTTAATGAAGTGCGAATGTTGACGAAAACAGCCTACCGATTAACCTGTACGAACAGCATGAATATTTGTTATTATTGGGATAGAAGGTAATAATTTCTAGGAGGAATACCATGACAGGAACAATTACAGTCATTATGATATTCTCAATTCCCATTATTGCAATCGTACTAGGTCATTTTCAACAACAGACGAAACTTAAACATAAGATGCTACAAGACGAGATAGAACTTGAACGTTTAAAGCATGACAACTATGTGATTGAAACCCAAAAGATGAGGATAGAACTCGAACAGATGAAACTGCTCGATTCACCTGATCAGAAAAAATCCGTATAAAAAGAGGATGACTCAAGAGCTAAGAGCTTTTGAGTCATCCTTTTTGTTAGAACCTTTTTATCTGTAATTAATGAACTGCACGTCGATCGGCAGGTTTGCTTCTCTTACAAGTGCAATAATCTGCTGCAGGTCGTCTCGGCTCTTTGCTGTGACACGAACTTGATCATCTTGAACTTGGCTTTTCACTTTAAGTCCAGAATTTTTGATCAGCACATTGATTTTCTTTGCGTTGTCTTTATCGATGCCAGTAACAAGTTTAGCGCGTTGGCGAACCGTTCCACCTGAAGCTTGCTCAATTTTGCTGTAATCCAAGTTTTTAGTTGGTACGCCGCGTTTGATCAGCTTTGTGATCAAAACGTCTTTTAGTTGCTCTAGCTTGTACTCGTCATCGGAAACTAAAACGAGCTCTTCACTAGATTTGTCTAGTGTGATCTCACTTTTACTACCCTTAAAATCATAACGAGTTGTAATTTCTTTTGTCGCGATGTTGATGGCGTTGTCTACTTCTGATAGATCTACCTGTGAAACGATATCAAATGAACTTTCTTTAGCCATTTTGTGAAACCTCCTGACGATTACTTCGTTTATATAGTTACAGTATAAATACATTGTGGTTATGTTTCCAGTTTGTACACATTCTTTTCCGTGAAAACGGGTACAGAATATAAGTTTTTGTGTTAAAATAAAGGCTGGAAAATTTACAGAATGTTTGAACCACTAGGAGGAGTACTTGTTGCTTCATTACAAAACGTACACACACGAAAAAAATCATCAATGGGTGATTTTTGTCCATGGAGCTGGGGGCAGTTCATCCATCTGGTATAAACAGCTAAGAGAATTTAAACAACATTTTAATATTTTGCTTGTTGATCTTAGAGGTCATGGCAAATCACAATCCGATAAATTTTTATTAAAAAAGTATTCATTTAAAGAAGTTAGCCTTGATGTGCTTGAAGTAATGGATCATCTAAAGATCCAAAAAGCCCATTTTGTAGGCATCTCTTTAGGTACGATTCTTATTCAAACGATCGCAGAGCTCTATCCTGATCGGGTGGCTTCTATGACTCTAGGTGGCGCGGTTACAAAAATGAATTTCCGCTCGCGGTTCTTGATTGCGATGGGTAACCTTTGTAAATCGTTCATCCCGTACATGTGGCTTTACAGCTTATTTGCTTGGGTGATCATGCCGAAAAAGAGACATGAAGCTTCGCGTTCATTATTTATTGGAGAAGCGAAAAAGCTTTGTCAAAAAGAGTTCAAGAGATGGTTTAAGCTCACACTGAAGATCAATCCATTTCTGCAAAGTCTGCGTAAAAAAGAGATACCGATCCCAACGCTTTATATTATGGGTGAGGAAGATTATATGTTCTTGCCACCGATTCAGGCGTTTATTGATAAGAAGAAGCATTCGAAGCTTTTGACTATTAAAGATTGCGGACATGTATGTAATGTTGACCAGCCGGAGCTTTTTAACAAAAGTTCAATTGAGTTTATTCGCAAGCAGATTGCTGCTGCACCGAATGCATCATAAAATATACATTGAAAGTGTTGATTTCCGTTGCAGGATGCTCGCTTTCCGCGGGGCAGGCGGTGAGCCACATTTGTTCGTTTCACTCTTAAGTGTCTCACCTGCCCGCCTGTCCCGCAGGAGTCTCGCACCTTCCACTTCAATCAACTATTCAATGATGTCTTTTAAAGAACGTGTAGCTACAATCTCCTTTAGGGACTCAGCTTAAAGAACAAGATAAAACAAAGAAACGACCCTTTCAGCAGGGTCGTTTCTTTATTTTATTTAGTTTTTCCAATTATTAATCGTAGTTCCGGGTCCTGCAGATGGGATAGTGAATGTATGATTTGTTCACCTTTCACTAATAACATCACTGCAAACTCTCCGAAGTAAATCATTCTGTAGTGGAAATCAACCAAGAACTACGGAGACGAAGCTTTACAAAATTTTATAAACTTACAGCACGTGCGATCGTGAACAGACGTGATGCGGGGTGGAAGCCTTTTGTGATCAAATCTTTGATGATGGTTGCGCCTAACATGCTGTAGACGGTACCGTTACCACCAAAACCTAAACAATAGTACTCGCCAAGGCGGTTAGGATGTTCACCGATATATGGCAGTCCGTCATGCGATTCTCCAAACGTCGCACACCAAGAATGTGAGATTTTTGGCGAGAGATCGGGAAAATGTTCTTTGATCTTTTGAAGGATTCGCTCACCGCGCTCTTCGATAAGTCCTTCATTTAATGGCGCTTCAGCTTTATCTTCATCAAGACCACCTGCAACGATTCTTCCGTCCTTAGTCGTTCTCATATAAAGGTAAGGGCGTTTCGTCTCCCAGATCATCCATTCTTCGTACCACGTTTTGAGTGATGGGATTGGCTCTGTTACGATCGCGTATGAACGATTTAGATCGGCTCCTAGTTGCTGAGCTAAAAAGTCGTTCTCATAACCAGTCGCAAAGATAACATAGCGCGCTGAAATGGTGCCTTTTTCAGATTCACAGGTAAAGCCGTGAACGGTTTTTGTTTTTCGAATAAGAGGTGTGTGTTCAAAGATTCTCACTCTTGAAGCAGCTGCATCTTTCAACAAGATCTGTACACACTTGTACGGGTTCACATCTGCATCGCCACTCGTAACGAGAGCTGCTGGTTTTGAAAAAGGAAAACGTGAAGAAATCTCTTGAGGTTCTAAATATTCCACAGGGAAATCGTACTTCTTTAATGCCTCATATTCACGTTCGAGTTTTAACATATCTTCAGGAGAGCTCGCATAGTACAAGCTTTTTTGTTCACGGAATTCAGGGTCTTCGGATAGTTCAGATGTCATCTTCTTTAGATCTTCTAACGCTTGTAAACAAAGTTGATAGAAATAGACAGCATCTTGTTCTCCTTGCTGTTCAATGAGTTCGTGCAGCATCTTATCGCTTGAGAACTGCAGAAGTCCTGTGTTTGCTGAGGAGCTTCCTGCACCTGGGTGTCTTCTATCAATCAATACAACATCAAGTTCTTTTTCTTGACCGAGCACATGGGCACAAAGGGCACCTGCCATGCCTCCACCAACAATTAGTACATCACACGATATATCTTCTTCAAGAACCGGGTACTGACCCGTGTTTGTATAAGTTTCAGGCCAATATAGCTGACCATTGTGTAAATTCATAGTGACTCCTCCTCGTCTTCTCTTCATTCCCCCTATCTTCTGGAAAGAAACGCTTCACGAGAAAGTTTTTTCAAATATATGGATTTTGTGTGAATACTTCTGTCACAGGGGCTTTTTTAAGGAAAAACTTTACTAAAGATGAATGAGGAGGGTTTAAAATTTATAAAAAAAGAGCTGCATGCCCTATTGGACATGCAGCTCTCTTCATCACCTTATGGCAATGTATTTACTTTATCTTCTTCTTTTACGAACAATAAAATTTTACCCATGTCGAGCTTCTTTTCATATTGATCTGCTTCTACATCAGATAACCCTAGTTCTGTCATCTTGTTACGAAGCTCATCGCCTCTAGACTCGAATACATTGCTGAGTGCCGTGCCGAGTCCTTCTTCTTTTAATCCGATTGTATTTACATCTGCGTCATGAGCGATATCTTTTGTATCATCCTTTTCGTGGGATAATACATATAAGTTGTCCTCGTGAATTCCTCGAGCTTTCAGATCACTTGCAGCTGCAATCAATTCTTGTTGAGAGTTAAATTCATGTACGATTGGTTTTACCATTTACAATCCTCTCCTTTAAACGAAGTTATAGTGTGTATTCACGATTTCGAACAGGGTTAAACATCCTTTTTCAAATGCATACCGAGATAATAGTACTAAATAAGTGCTTGATTCCACCTGTATAGGCACAAACTCCTTTTTTATTGGAATATAACGTTTTTACACCATTTTTACGAAAATCCTCTATCATTTTACATTTCAAAATATATACTTTTAGTTGTTGAGTTTTTTATAAAATGAGTGATAGGGGAGTTTGTTTAATGAAAAAGACATTATCAGCTTTAGCACTTGCTTTAGGATTAACGCCGATCGGCGCAGGCGTACATGCAGAGGAACACGACATCCAAAAACAAAAGGGCCATTATTTAGATGTTCAACTGCTTGGAGTAAATGACTTTCATGGACAGATCGATATTACGCGCAATGTGGCAGGAGAACCTGTTGGACGTGCTGACTATCTAGCAAGCTATTTAAAGATGAGAGAAAGAGAGAACCCTAACACGCTTTTGGTACATGCAGGTGATATGGTAGGAGCGAGCTCTCCAACATCAGCATTGCTGCAGGACGAGCCAACAGTAGAGATCATGAATGAGATGGGCTTTGATGTAGGTACACTAGGAAACCATGAGTTTGATGAAGGCATAGATGAGATGATGCGTTTGATAAAAGGTGGAACTCATGAAAAAACGGGCTATTTTGAAGGCGCCGACTTTCCGTATGTGGTTGCTAATGTTATAGATAAAGAGACGAAGAAAAATATCCTCCCTCCTTATGTGATCAAGAAGGTTAAAGGAGTAAACATCGGATTCATCGGAGTGGTTTTCTCAGACACGCCGGATATTGTCATTCCGAGTGGAACAGCAGGCGTTGAGTTTATAGATGAAGCTGAAGCGATCAATAAGGCTGCAAAATCTCTTAAGAAAAAAGGTGTAAAGTCTATCGTTGTTCTAGCGCATAACCCTGTAGAGCAATCAGCGACTGGGGAAGTATCTGGTGAACTCGTGGATATGGCAAATAGAGTAGATGATGAAGTTGACGTCATGTTTGGTGCACACAATCATAGAAACGTAAACGCTGTAGTAGATAACAAACTGCTTGTACAAGCTTTTTCTTATGGTACAGCTTTTGCGGATGTAGATTTAAAAATTGACCGCCGCACGAAAGATATCGTAAAAAGTAAAGCAGAAGTCGTGTCGGTTATGCAAAAAGGTATAACACCGGACTCTAGAATTACGAATATAATTAAACAAGCCGAGAATCAAGTAGCACCGATCATCAATGAAGTCGTAGGGAACACGAATCAACTCCTATCAGGAACAGAAGCTTATAATGGTGAGTCTGAACTAGGAAATGTGATCGCAGACTCTATGACAGAACAGACGGGTACGGATTTTGCATTTATGAATCCAGGCGGTATTCGTGATGTAATCAATCCGGGTGAAGTGACATGGGGAGAACTTTTTAACGTTCAGCCGTTTGGCAACGACCTTGTGACGATGACGTTAACAGGAGCGCAGATCAAAGAACTTTTTGAATCTCAATGGGCAACGGAAAAAGAAAAGATGCTTCAGATTTCTGGTCTGAGAGCTACATTTGATCTTTCAAAACCAGTTGGAGATCGAACAGTTTCGATGGTTAAGAGTGATGGAACACCGATTGTAGCAGAACAAGAATATACGGTTACCGTAAACAATTTTATGGCAGGTGGCGGGGATGGTTATACCGTTTTATTACAAGGAAAGAATCCGACGGTGAGCGTTACGGATCTCGAAGCGCTAGTAAACTATTTTAAAAACCGTGATACCGTATCCGCACAGATTGAAGGGCGAATCACGAAGATCAATCCATAATAAAAAAGGGCAAAGCGTGTAGTATGCGCTTTGCCTTTTATATTCCTACTCTCCGCGTTCTACAAGGTCAAGTCTTCCTGTAGCAGGATCGATAACGAGACCATGTACTTTAATATCATCAGGAAGCAACGGGTGATTTTTTACAAGCTTTACACTGTTTCTCACAGAATCCTCAACACTTTCAAACCCTTGGACCCATTTCTTTAAATCGAGTCCAGAATATTTTAATGTGTCAAACGTTGACTCTTCAATGCCGCGGTCTTTCATCTTGGCAAGCAGTCCATCTGCGTTTACATTGCTCATTCCACAGTCGTAGTGACCGATGACCATAACTTCTTCAGCTTTTAGTTCATAGATGGCCACAAGAATACTTCTCATAATAGAACCGAATGGGTGAGAGATAACTGCTCCAGCGGATTTAATTACTTTTACATCACCATTCTTGATATTCATTGCACTTGGCAATAATTCAGTCAGGCGCGTGTCCATACAAGACACGATAACAAGTCCCTTATCAGGAAATTTAGTAGTTTGGAAAGGTTCATATTCTTTGTTTTCAACAAATTGGTGATTGAACGCTAAGATTTCGTTAAGTACGGACATGATTCTCCTCCTTGTTTCTACAGAAAATAGTTAAAGTATAAAAAGATTTAGAAGTATACGTCTTTTTCTATCATATTCAGCTTAAACTCGCTAACATATTCACTTCTATATTAACTATTATACAAAAATGTGGGCCGAATCTGCTCTTTTTTGTATTTGAAGCGAATCTTTTGTTGATAGAAACTTTAAAACAAAAGCACATTGTGACAAACATTTTATAAAAAGGTACGTATAATCGCAATTAACACCACATACATTGGTAAGTCGAAGGGAGGATGAAACAAAGAAAATACTTGCCAGTAAAGTAGGGTTTAAATAGATCGGTACAAATCAACGAAAATTTGAAAGGGGTAGGGAAGATGGAAGTTATGACGTATGTGCTTTGGGTTCTGCTGTTAATGGGGTCGGTTATGAAGAATTACATGGTGTCAGTTTCTATGCCGAAAACGGGACAAGTTATGATGGCGAATGAATCTGGTGTGAACTTCTTTTCGTATGGCGAAGTGAGTAACAAGAATGCATCGGAAGTTATGTCTGCAATTGCCGTGCCTTTCAATAATCAGAATTTCAGTTGGGTAGATACGTCGTAGATTACATAGTGTGAAGTTTGTGTTAATGAAGTGAAATACGTGAAATGAATGAATTGGATAAAAGAAGGAGGTCTGCTGCAAAAAAAATAAATAGGGCTATTTTTCGCATTCACTATCATGCTCGCGGCAGGATCACCGTACGTGTGCTAGTGTATGAATATACTTGAGCGGAATTTGGAGCAAAAGGCAGCTTGTTCGAGCTGTCTTTTTTAGCATTCATTTTATTTATGTGTACGGGTTTGATAGAATAAGAAAAAAACAATTGTGGTGAAACCGATGAATATATCAGTAAGTCAGTTTGCAAAGAAAATAGAAAAGCATGTTGCCGAGATGAAAGTGTTAGATGAGAAATCGCCAAAACTGCGCGAACATGTATCAGCCATTCAAACATTGTGCGAATTAATGCTAGAAGCGGATGACGAAGGTGCAGATGTTGATGTGAAAGGGTGGGTACCCTCGTATCCCGTTCAAAAACCAGCAAGCCTAGTAACCCCACCTCCGGCAAAAAAACATCAAAAGTCTATGATGGATTATGATATGGACTATGAGGATGACGATCAAGATGAAAAAGACGGCAACGGAGACTCTATTTTTGATTTTTAAATGTTAGTTTGTGGGTAACCTGCTCTTTGTGAGTGGGTTTTTCTTTTTTGTGTATGTTTGTTGATGATGTGGTGGATTAGTAGAGTGAGGATTTCCGGAAATTCTTTCGATAATCCCGCGAGTTGATATTCCGCAAAGGTCATCTCAGCAAGTTGATTGAAGCGCAAGGTGCGAGACTCCTATGGGACGAGCGGTAAGTTTGAAATGTGGAAGTGGCTCGTCCAGCCCCGACAAGCAAAAGTTGAATGGGCTATGAAGGCGCATTTTGCCTTCTTGACCGTTTAACTTTTGACCTCGAGGGGCTAGCCACTGCATCTAGACAGGTGGAGACTCCTAATGGCGCGTAGCGGCAGGAGGCTCACCGCACACCCCATGGAAAGCGAGCAACCTGGAGCGGAAATCAACTACTTACAGAGACAAAAATGTATAACAAACAGGGTGTTTTCAAAAAAAAAAAAACAGCACCATTATCAGCGCTGTTAGATCGAAACATACGAATTTTGGTGTTCCATTCTTGCATCTCTACGTTTTGCGATTTCAATTTTTTCGTTGATCTTTTTATTAGAAAAATAAATGGCAGTCACTGTTGCGATTAGACTTAGAGCAGCTAAACCAAGAATTGTATATATCATTGTAATAAGAAGTTCCATTTTATTGTTCCTCCTCTTATGTAATTTTTTCTGTCTTACTTTTTTTATTCCACTGTGTCAATTATTTAAACCTCTTTCTAATTTTCTTTTTTCTAAGGTTATTGTTTTTAATTTTTACATCATATGCCTGTTGATTGGAGCGCAAGGTTGCCTGCCTGCCACATGAGAGGCTTCTCGCAAGGCATGCGACGAGGAATTCACTTCGTTAGCATAAACTTGTAGACGTAGGAGCAGAGAGACAACCTTGAAGCGTAAGTACTTAAAAGTGGAAGTGGTTCGCTCAGTCCTGAGCGGAAATTAACATACTCGCGAGCCCAATTTCAAATAGGTCCTTCGAATCAAAATAAAAATATGAGAAAGGAATGATGGTAAATATTCTCCGTTCGCTTTATACTAAATTTACGAACATACGTTCTATTTTGTTCGATAAAAAAATGAGGGGTGAATGGAAATGGTCGGAGCAAGTGAGTGGTTAAACTTAGTTAATCTCCTCGGTAATGTAGGCTTTCCTATCGTCATTGCAGGCTACTTGCTTTTTCAGTTTGAGAGGCGTATTCAGAGCTTGGAAGGAATCATCCGGGAACTTCACTCTGAATTAGTAGAGAAAGAAGAGCTTGAGCGTAAGATCGATCAATACGTCCGATTGCTTGACAGCGAACGTCAGCCGAAAAAACGTTAGCGTTCGCTTTTTTTATCATGGACAACCCGTCCGCCAAAATTTTTACAATCCTGTGGCAACCTTTGTATTGTCATTTTTCAATGGTAAGATAAAAGAAAAACAGGAGTGGAACAGGATGAAGCTTTTTCTAATATTAGGTGCGATTCACGCGATGCTTGCGGTTATGCTTGGAGCTTTCGGGGCACATGCACTCGAAGCTAAACTAAATGCAAGAAACATGTTAAATGTATACCAGACTGGTGTTCAATATCACATGTATCATGCACTGGCTTTGTTAGTTGTCGGCGTTTTACTTGGAAAATTTCCAGCTTCAACGCTATTAACAGGAGCAGGTTGGTCGTTCTTTATCGGTATACTGCTTTTCTCAGGAAGTCTATATGCCCTCTCAACGACAGGGATGAAATTCTTTGGTCCGATCACACCGCTTGGCGGCGTAGCATTTATCGTTGGTTGGATATTGCTGATCATCGCAGTTGTAAAAGCATAATAAAAGGCGCTCTCTTAAATTAGAGGGCGCCTGTTCTATAATTGCCTGAACCAGACAGGAATAAGATCTATCAACGAGGGCTGTATTGTGACATCTGGCCGCCTTGCTGTTGCTGCTGTTGCGTACCAAACGGATAACTATAGTTGATCTCTTCATCAAACGTGACATAGTTTACATACACCATCAATAGCAGATATCGTTTACCTGTTTGCGGATCGCTAAGGATGATATGGTCACGGCCAGCGGCTTCAATGATTCCTTTAAAAACCTTAGCGTTCCATTTTTCATTGTTCTCAAAGGTCATATAGACCGTCGCGACTTTCCCTTTGTTCATCCTTAAAATATTTTCGATGTAGGACTGCTCAAGCGGAAGCTGCCCTGGAGCACCGATATCTTGCAGAGGGCCGCCGCCCATTCCTGGTGCCTGCTGACTTTGTGCCATATCTTGAGGAACCCCCATGCCAGCCATTCCTCCCATGCCGCCACCCATCATACCCATTCCATTCTGAGCCCGATAATAATCTTGGCCGTACGGATTAAAGTTGTTCATCAACAAACCTCCCTAAAAGGTGTTAAACACATTTGGACAATCACTTTGTCTTGGCTGATAAAAACAGTGAGCCTTGAAGCTTCCTGCTCGCGGCTGATTGTACCAAGTTGCGGGACAAGGACCGCTTGGATCAAAAAACCATAACGAATTTTTGGCAGGGTGGAAGCGCTGCCCGTTAATAACCCTTTTCGCTAACCTTCTTTCATTCTCTCTAGCACCTTGATAAAAATATCCTTTGATCGTTGCTTCGAAGCCTCCAGGTCTTTGGAAGACCATCTGCTGCATCGTACGGATATTTTTAAAATCGAGGCAGTTGGAGCGAATTCGATTTACGCCGGTATTACCAACAAGGAGCATCCCTTGGTCACCTTCACCCTCAGCTTCCGCACGTATGAGACGTGCCAGCAAGTCAATATCCTTATTTGTAGCCTTAATGACTGCCAATTGCCTTCCCCCTCTATGTTGTTAATTCTTGGTGTACAAGCAGGGAAACAGAACATTCGATATATGTGTATGAGCTGTTTTGGGAAACTAGACCAAAAATAGGATGGGAATTTCATGTTTTTGGGACATTTATGAGGGGGTGGTGATAAATTGATTCTAATCAGCAATAAAAGAATCAGTAGAGTGGAAGGTATGTTCTTGTGGAAAGAACATTATAGATTGATGTTTAAATGGGGCAACCTCTAGCAACTAATTTCACGGTAATCCTTTTTTTATTCACGGTAAGTATGCATAATTTCACGGATAAAGTTAATTAATTCACGGATAAAAAAATTTATCAAAGTTTCGACAAAAACAAAAAAGATGACTCGCCATTAACGAGTCACCTCAAATTTTACACTTGCAAATAAGCGGGCACTGCTTCTTTAGTAAGGATGTTTCCAACATAGAAAGATCCGAACTCGCCGTAGCGCGCACTTACTTCGTCAAAGCGCATTTCATATACGAGTTTTTTGAATTGAAGCATGTCGTTTGAGAACAGCGTTACGCCCCATTCCCAATCGTCCAAGCCAACAGATCCAGTGATGATCTGCTTCACTTTTCCTGCATAGCCGCGGCCGATCATGCCGTGGGAGTACATCATCTTCTTGCGCTCTTCCATCGGCAGCATGTACCAGTTATCATCGCCGTCACGGCGCTTGTCCATCGGATAGAAACATACATGCTTCCATTTTGGCAGCTCTGGGAACAGACGAGCTTTGATCATCGGATCCATCTCGCCGCTCTCATTTTGCGGATTATACGTACTTAGCTCGACAACAGAAACGTAAGAGTATTCTTTTACTGTATATTGCGCGAATGCTGTTTTGTTAAATGCATTTTCGATCTCGTTCAGCTCTTCCATCGTCGGACGAAGAAGCATCATCATAAAGTCAGCTTTTTGACCCATGATGCTGTAAAGTGCATGGCTCCCCACTTTGTTTGCTTCTACGTTCTCCCACTTCTCAAGGAACGTCAAAAATTCATTGATTGCATATTCTCTCTGGTCACCGGAAAGCGTTTTCCAAGCGGCCCAGTCCATCGTACGAAAATCATGAAGGCAATACCAGCCTTCTAGTGTAATCGCTGCTTCACTCATCAATTATTCACTCCTTGCTAGATATAAACACGTCCCTACAAATATACCATAAGTAGGGACGAATCCAAAAAGCAGGGATTAGCTGTATTGGCGAAGCAACTGCTCGATCTTGCTCTTAACACCAGCAGGATTTCGAAGTTCAGCGCGTGACAGTGTGAGGCGAACCTTCGTCTCATCCATGTCCATCGCTTCAGACAGCATGCCGAACAATCCTTTTCCTTTTTTATCAATTTCTAAGAACAGCTCGATGCTGTCTGTTTGTGGAACCATGATCACTTCAAGCTCATCTAGCTTTCCAGCATAAGCTCCTGACGTTGGAACATACTCAAACTCTTGTAAAAACGGAAGTCTGCGGCGCATGTAACGCGGTGCAGATCCGCAATATGCTTTACGAAGGCGGAATCCAAGCTGTTCGATCGCATCAAAGATAGCAGACGTTTCACTATCTGGCATTACACGGATCTGATCGTTATCTGTTGGGTCAACAGCCATTTGAATATCAAGCCCTGTTTTGATCCATACCGGCGTGTGGCCAAGTGTTAACGGGGCATCATATGGAAGTTTGAGAGAGAACGGAATCTCTTGCTGACTGCCTGCTTTTACAACAAGTGAGCTCGTTACATTCGTCTTTTCAATCGCTGCAGTATCTCGCACCTTTTTATCGTCCACTTCACGATAGTATTCTGTCATAACATAAAGTGTGATGTGATCGATGTTTTGATCGACTTTACCACCCTCGATTCTAATCTTTCCTGTAATGCTCTCACCAGGTGAGTACGTATCTTTATCTAAAATGGTGTCTACCTTTGCTGATCCGATTCCTACAGAAGCTAACATACGATTTACAAAAGACATGTAAAATTCCTCCTCAAAATTTTTCTATCAATTGTACGGAAGGAAAATTAAAAAGATTCACATATTAATAAAAAACTTTCTCCCGATTTGGAAGAAAGTTTCAACGTATTATGAGAGCATTTTTCGGCATGCGTCTGCACATCTAAAACATGCTTTTGCACATTCCTGACAGTGCTCGTGATCGTGCTGTTTACATTCATTACCGCAAGCTTCACAAACTTTTGCACATAGTTCACAGATTTCATTGATAAATGGGCTGTTTCGCGCCATCATTTCTGCAGCATAGCTGCAAATATCAGAGCATTCACGGTCAAGTCTGATACAATCCGCCATCATTTTTACGTCATCCTCTTTTAAGCAAGCATCATAGCAATGGTTGCACGCTTGCTTACAGCGAAGACATTCATCGATACACTCTTTATAAGTTTGGTTCATTTCAGAAAAACCTCCTAAAATCGATTTTAGTAAAATGTTTCCCCTGAGCTGTTGTTGTAAACATGTGTAGTTCAGACGTTGAAAAATTCGAAATATAAGAACTTCTTTTTTCAAGCGCTTACAACTGCATGGATAGGTTTAAAAGGTGCAAAAAAAGGAGTACCCTAATAGTGAGTGCAAAAAAAGTACAGTTTATATAGAGAAAATAGGAGGCTAAATCATGAGTGATCTTTTTATAGATTTAAAGAGTAGAGTCCAATCTGCAAATCCTACAATCGTTTTTCCAGAGGGTACTGATGAAAGAATTCTAGAGGCGGCAAGTCGTCTAGCATCTGAAAAAGTTCTTCAACCGATTTTAATAGGAAATCCTGCTGACGTTACAGCAAAAGCACAAGCTGCTGGATTTTCACTAGATGGAGTAGAGGTATTAAATCCTGCTGAATACGGTGAGTTCGACGCATTAGTTGACGCATTAGTGGAACGCCGTAAAGGTAAAACAACAGAAGAGCAAGCACGTAAGATTCTTTTAGATGAGAACTATTTCGGAACGATGCTTGTTTACACAGGGAAAGCTCACGGACTTGTAAGTGGTGCAGCACATTCAACTGCTGACACAGTCCGTCCGGCTCTACAGATCATTAAAACAAAAGAAGGCGTGAAGAAAACTTCTGGTGCGTTCATCATGGTTCGTGGCGATGAGAAGTATGTGTTCGCAGATTGCGCGATCAACATTTCACCTAACAGCCAAGATCTAGCTGAATCTGCTATGGTTTCTGCTGAAACGGCACGCGTTTTCGGTATCGACCCGAAAGTTGCACTTCTTTCTTTCTCTACAAAAGGGTCAGCGGTTTCGCCTGAGACGGAAAAAGTGGTTGAAGCGTTGGAAGTGTTAAAAGGAATGAACCCGGACTTCCCATATGACGGGGAGCTTCAGTTCGATGCAGCATTCGTTCCATCTGTAGCAGCGAAAAAAGCTCCAGAATCACCGATTAAAGGGGAAGCGAATGTATTTATCTTCCCAAGCCTTGAAACAGGAAACATCGGTTACAAGATGGTCCAACGTCTTGGCGGATTTGAAGCAATCGGACCGATCCTTCAAGGATTGAACATGCCTGTAAACGATCTATCTCGCGGATGTAATGCAGAAGACGTGTACAAACTAGCGTTGATTACGGCGATGCAAGCTCTGTAAGTTCATCATTTATAAGTTAGGTGAAGGCCAGCTCTATGCAGCTGGCTTTTTTGTGTGGAAAATGGAAGTCATGGTGGTCGGGCTGCTGCTAAAAATACACCATCACATAAAAATGGGGTAACATCACATAAAAAAGAGTAGACATCACATAAAAATTTGGGGTTATCACATAAAAACTGCCATTCATCACATAAAAATAAATTTCAGCACATAACCTGTACACTCCAAAAAGACACTGCCACCTACAGTGACAGTGCCTTCTCATTACGATCCCACATTCGCTTTATATTTCCAGGAAGCAGCTCGCTTTCCTCGATCGAAAGCTGACCGCTGTAAAAAAGTTCGCTATTTTTGTGCAGCACACCAAGTAATGAGGCGTGAATTTCAGGGACTGTCACAGGACGTCCAAGCAGTTCCGCTAAACTAGCCATCACATCAGGCTCAATCATCGGATATTGAAACTTTGTGTCCTCACCAGCTAAACCGCGCTTATAAAACTCTCCGATCAATGCCGCACGCTCTGACCCACTGCCGTCCACGCAAAGATAAATCTGTACCGCAACACCGCCGCGCATACGCCGCTGAGAGATTCCTGCAAACTTTTTGCCGCCGATACTTAGATCGTAACTTCCCGGGCAATAAGAGCCGACGATCTCGTATGCTTCAAACTTTGCGTCATAGGGCGAAAGCAGCTCTTCTACAAGTGCTGTCATCGTGTCGTACCCTTGATTGATGTCGATCGTCCCTTCTTTTTCAGGAAGAATAAGGGAGATGTTCAACACACCGCTATCGAGCACAACAGCAAGTCCGCCGGAATTTCTTACGATTACGCGAAAACCCCGAGACTCCAGAAAATCTATACCTTCCTTCAGGTGTGGAAGGCGCGTATCTTGTATGCCGAGGACGATCGTGTCGTGATGCACCCATGTTCGTGCTGTTGCGGGGGAATCACCGCTCCCGATCGACGTGCAAAGTGTATCATCTGTCGCAAAAGACTGCCGTGCATCAAATGACGGACCGAGTGTAGACTGGTCGATCAACCGCCAGACAGGTTGAGAAAGTAGATGATCGGTCATTATAATTTCTCCGCCACGATAATGAATGACTTTGGAATGCCGCGGTCGAGTTCGTCTGGGTGTGGTTCTTCAACGAGCTGTTTAATCCAAAGTCCGGCTGATCCGATAGCTGTGATAATCTCGCCAAGCGTCCATTGGCGAATCTGTACTTGAAACGGTTCGCGTTCTTCAGAAGTTGCATACTGAAGTTCAGGTAAAAATTTTGAATAAGCTACATCTGTTGTAACAAGCTCTTCACTAAAATAATCTCCTGAAACTTTATGTTTTCTAACCGCTTGGCTCTTTCCTTGAGATTCTATTAACTTTGTAGAAACAGGGTGGAAGTCTTGAAGGACTAAAGTTCCTCCCTTTTTCAAAAGTTCTGCAACAACATTGAAGTATTCGTTCAGATCGGCAAAATAGTGCAGAATGCCGTTTTCCATGAATGCCATATCATAATCGCTTGTTATTTCTGATTGTGGCAGGTTTAAAATATCCTCAACCACATAACGTACATTAGCGTTAGCGGCTTCAGCGAGTTCACGCGCGTACGCTGCGTTCGAATCAGAGATATCGATCACAGTTGTCTCTGCTCCGAGGAGAGAGAGTGCGACTGCTTTACTACCGTGCGAACCTAAGAGATTCACGATCTTCTTACCAGAGACTTCACCAATGTACTGATCTAGTGGCTGAAGTCTGCGTTTCGGATCTTTTAGAATACGAGAAACTGCTTTCTCCGGCACACCAAAGCGGTTGACCCAGGCTGTATAAGAGCTGTTGCTCCAAGCTTGTCCGTTTCTAATTCTTCGATCTTGATCCATGATGAGTTCCTCCTGAAATCTATATAAAATCTATCATTTCCGTTATAAGCCTTATCTAGTATAACCCAAATGTGAACGGTAAGAAAATGGTGTGGATGTGGCGTTTTGTACCGATAAAAAAGCAGTATGAATAGAAAAAAATAGTGGTTGTTTTCAAAGTTAAGAACACGATACAATAGGGTATATTCTAGTAGTCACAACACGATACTTATACAGAAAATACCTTCTTAGCTAGATAGACCAAGGAAGGGATTTTTCTTTTTTACGAGAATTCTTACCTATAAATGCAGGTGAAGGAGCAGGGAAAAAATCAATGGCTAAACTCTTAGGAAAGTTGCACGAAGAGAAAGTATTTAAAGACCCAGTGCATCGTTACATCCACGTGCGTGATGAACTGATCTGGCGTCTGATCGGTACGCGTGAGTTTCAAAGACTGCGAAGAATTCGGCAGCTTGGGACGACATACTTAACATTTCATGGAGCAGAACATAGCCGTTTTAGCCATTCTCTTGGTGTTTATGAGATTACGAGGCGGATCATTGATATTTTTCAAGAAAAGAAAACATGGGACCCCGAAAAGCGTCTGCTCGTTCTTTCCGCGGCTCTTCTACATGATGTAGGACACGGTCCATTCTCACACTCTTTCGAAAAAGTGTTCGGTGTGGATCATGAGGAATTCAGCAGAGAAATTATACTAGGCGATACAGAAGTGCATCGCGTGCTTTTGCAGATGGGAGAAGATTTTCCTGTACAAGTAGCAGAAGTGATCGCGAAAACACATAGAGATAAATTAATCGTTAGTCTGATCTCGAGTCAGATTGATGCAGACAGAATGGATTACCTGTTACGAGACGCTTATTTTACAGGGGTGAGCTACGGTAATTTTGATATCGAGCGAATCCTGCGTGTGATGCGTCCTACTGAAGAAGGCGTCGTTATAAAATCAAGCGGCATGCATGCGGTAGAAGATTATATCATGAGCCGTTACCAGATGTACTGGCAAGTATATTTTCATCCTGTAACACGCAGTGCGGAAGTAATCTTAAGTAAAATTTTGCACAGAGCGAAGGAACTGTATGAAACAGGGTATACATTCAAAAGAGAGCTGTCTCATTTTAAAACGCTGTTTGATGGTAATGTCTCGCTTCACGATTACATTTCGCTCGATGAAGGTGTGATCCATTATTATTTTCAAGGATGGATGGAAGAAGAAGACAGAATCTTAAGCGATCTATGTCATCGTTTCATTGATCGGAAATTATTTAAGTATACCGAAATGGTCTCATTTACGGACGGTCACTTGCTGTCGAGTTACTTTACAGAAGCAGGCATCAATCCGAAATATTATTTAGTAGTAGATTCATCATCAGATCTGCCTTACGATTTTTACCGCCCAGGCGAAAAAGAAGAGCGTCTGCCGATCAACCTATTAAAACCAAACGGCGATATCCGCGAGCTGTCCAGAGAATCAGACGTCGTAGAAGCAATATCCGGCAAACGCCGAACCGATCACAAACTCTATTATCCCCTCGATCTGATCGAAGCTATTGAGGATAAAACGCTTAAAAGTAAAATTAAAGAGATTTTGAATAGGTAGTATGTGTACAAGTTGTGAACTAATATTTTTTGTATGCTCTCCACCAAGAACTACTTAAGGATGTTTTTTACTGTTAGTTACTGAAAAGGCATCGGTGCAAGTTGATTGAAGTGTAAGGTGGGAGACTCCTGGGGGATCAGCGGGACAGGTGAGACACCTAATGGCACAAAGTATCGAGGTGGCTCACCGCACGCCCCCCGGAAAGCGAGCACCTGAAACGGAGATCAACCACTTTCAAAAGCAACATTGAATAACGACCATAAAGAAAAATAGATAAAACGAAAAAGGATGTTAGGGGGAACGTACTGTGTTTGAGGATCATTTAAAGGTAGTCACCTTGATTCAAGAAGCCGGAGAAGTCGTTGGTCGGAAAAAGCTTCAAAAGATGGTGTACATCGCAAAAAAGCTAAACTTTCCTTTCCAAGAAAAATATCAGTTTCATTTTTACGGCCCATATTCAGAAGAATTAACGCTTAAGATTGAAGAGCTTTGCAACATGGGATACATACATGAAGTGAAAGAAAAGGTGAGCGGCTATTCGCAATATCGTTATGCCGTGAACGAAGAAGGACAGAATCTTCTTTCCACATATGGTGCGGAGATCGAAAAGCTAGGCAGTTGTGTTCGTTCCATGAACGAGCAGTCTTCGAGGTTCTTAGAACTTGTTTCTACCGTAATGTATTTTGAGAAGCTTGAGAAGGACGAGATCAAGGAAAAAGTTCAAACCGTTAAAGCAAAACAAAAGTATACAGAAGAAGAGATGGATGAAGCTTTTCATTATATTGATTCATTAAAAGGCCAAGTTCAATAAAAATAAACCTGTTTAGTTAGCGTAAAGCATGCGCTGATGGACAGGTTTTTTTATTTACCATTTAAATTGTAAAGGATAGCCGTTATTTGCAACACCATAAAAATAAACAAATACGATAAAGATCGTAAATGGAACGATAATACCAAGCAGCGTCATGAAAAAGCCTTTTGCCACACTTTTCTCATAAAGGTGCGTTGCGTAATAGCCGATTCCGAGTCCCGTAAACAAGAGCGATAAAATTAAAGCAATAAGCCAAATCTTCATGCTAGCGCCTCCTCTATTATCAGCATATCCAGCACATTCTCCTTGTAAACGACAGCTTAACTGAAACTTTTTTATAGGAGGTACGACTAAAAGGGTAAAAGGAGGGCTTAGTGATGAAAAACATGAAGCTGATTGTAATGGCGTGTCTGCTCGTTCTCCTCGCCGCTTGCGGTTCGAAAGCAATGCCAGAAGAGGAAAAAAAGAACGGGGCACCTCAGGTTAAGAATGAGATACCAGCTGAAAAAGAAGGTGTACAAGCTGAACTCGCACTCCAAGAAAATAGTGAAGAAGCAAAATTAACGTTGAAAAACTCATCCGATAAAGAAGCTGCTACAGGAACCGCGTATGCACTTGAAAAATGGACAGACGGTAAATGGACGAAAGTAAATCAGAATCAGATGTTTACCGAGCAGATGATCATGGTGAAAGCTGGAACAAACTATGAGCAAGCGGTTGATCTTAAAGAACAAGATGCAGGAACCTATCGTGTATCAAAAGAGTTCTTTGTAGATGAAAAGAAGGAAAAAGTAGCCGTTGTGTTTGAGACAAAATAAGAAAAGACCGGTCAGCCCTTGAACTGTATCCCGAATAATGGACACTTATAAAAAGTCCGTTATTCGGGATTTTTTGTGTTCTTTAACAAGAAACCCGTTATAATCAAACCAAACAGGGAGAACGGGGAATCCACATTGAGTAAAATTATCTATAACGAACTTCAAAGAAAACAACTTGAAAACAATCCAAATGTAAGCCATGTTTCAGATCGTTCTATCAGCTATAAACCCGAGTTTAAGGTTCAAGCTGTAAAAGAATATTTACAAGGAAAATTACCAATGGAAATTTTTATAGATCATGGTTTTGATATCGAGATGATTGGAGTCGATAAACCACAAGCTTGTTTAAAACGCTGGAGGTACTCGTTTGAAGCGCATGGTGAGGATGGATTTTACACGGAGCGTCGTGGAAAAGGCAGTACAGGACGTCCTTCTTCGAAGGAACCAACCTTAGAAGAAAAATTAAAGAAAGCAGAAGCTCGAAATGCTTTCCTTGAAATGGAGATCGACTTCTTAAAAAAGCTCAAGGAACTAGAAAGGCAGGCGAAAAAGAAGTAACTACATCTGAGAAGTATCAGCTCATCAATGAAACGATCCGAAAACACAACCTTAAACGCCATGTCTCCCATCTCTGTGAAATAGCTGGTGTAAAACGAAAGAGCTATTATGCCTGGCTAAAAGCAGAGCCAAAGCGCCTTGAACGAGAAACAAAAGATCAAGAGGATTATCAACTCATTAAGCAGATTCATGACAGTAAAAAAGAAAAGCTCGGCGGACGCGTAATAAAGATGCGTCTAGAAAATATCTATGATGTTAAAATGAATCTCAAAAAAATATATAGAATTAAAACAAAATTTAATCTTGAAACAAAAATACGCAGGAAAAATCCTTATAGGAAATTAGCAAAGGCTACACAAGAACATAGAACGTGCCCGAACATCCTGAATCGAAACTTTGTCCAGTCTAGACCTGGAATGGCTTTACTCACAGATATTACGTATTTATATTTGGAGGACAGTTCAAAGGTTTATTTATCTTGCGTAAAAGACAGTACAACCAGAGAGATATTAGCGTACTCTCTTTCAACATCACTAAGCATGGGGATTGTTTATCGAACACTAGAAAAATTAATGGACTCTTTGGACGGGAATGTTTATCCTGGTGCAATTCTTCATTCCGATCAAGGTTTCCATTACACACATCCTGAATTTCAAAAACGAGTAAAAGGATTAGGATTTACACAATCCATGTCAAGGAGAGGGAATTGTTTGGATAACGCCCCTATGGAATCATTCTTTGGGCACTTTAAAGACGAAGTAGATGTCGAATGTAAAACGGTCGCTGAATTAAGGTACAAAGTAGAGGAATACATAGAATATTACAATACAGAAAGATATCAATGGACATTAAGCAGAATGACCCCGGAACAATTCCGAGGTCATCTAATAGCTGCTTAAATGGTCTTTTTATAAACTGTCTAATTTTAAGGGAACAGTTCAC